>NZ_VMMF01000047.1:0-611 GCF_013277075.1 Streptococcus sp. 959 | reverse complement strand
TGCTTGAAATCATTGAACTCTGCACGAGTGATGATGGTAATGAGAATCGTCTTTTGCTCATGGTTATAAGCACCCTCAGCACCGTTAATAATGGTCACACCGCGATTGAGCTTCTTATGGATTTTCTTAATGACTCGTTCAGGATGATTGGTAATAATCATGGCCTGCATCCGTTTTTGTTTCACGAAAATCGCATCTGTCATGCGGCTGGAGATAAATAGCGCAACCATTGAATACAGGGCATATTGCCAGCCAAAGGTCATCCCTGCAATCAACATAATCATAATGTTGACAATCAAGGAAATGGAGCCAACTTGACGTCCCGTCTTCTTGCGAATAATGATAGAGACAATATCAGTACCACCACTGGATACATTGTTCCTAAGTGCAAAGCCAATTCCAGTTCCCAGCATAAGCCCACCGAAAATAGCATTGACTAACGGATCCGTCGTCAGGGTAACTGGCGGCATAAATTGGATAAAGAAAGAACTGAAGGATACCGTAATAAAGGTCAAGATAGTAAATTTATAACCAATTTTATACCAAGCTAAGATAAGCAAGGGGATGTTCAGATCGTAATAGACCACCGCAATCGGTACATTCCAACCAGC
>NZ_VMMF01000046.1:0-730 GCF_013277075.1 Streptococcus sp. 959 | reverse complement strand
TCGATCCCGTTAACTCCCATAGGTCCCGTAGTGTAGCGGTTATCACGTCGCCCTGTCACGGCGAAGATCGCGGGTTCGATTCCCGTCGGGACCGTTTAAGATAACGCAAGTTATTTTAGACTCGTTAGCTCAGTTGGTAGAGCAATTGACTTTTAATCAATGGGTCACTGGTTCGAGCCCAGTACGGGTCATATATGCGGGTTTGGCGGAATTGGCAGACGCACCAGATTTAGGATCTGGCGCTTAACGGCGTGGGGGTTCAAGTCCCTTAACCCGCATTAAGATATAATAAATGAGCCGGCTTAGCTCAGTTGGTAGAGCATCTGATTTGTAATCAGAGGGTCGCGTGTTCAAGTCATGTAGCCGGCATTTTTAGATAGAAGAAAATAGTGCGAACGTAGTTCAGTGGTAGAACACCACCTTGCCAAGGTGGGGGTCGCGGGTTCGAATCCCGTCGTTCGCTTAGAGAGGCCGGGGTGGCGGAACTGGCAGACGCACAGGACTTAAAATCCTGCGATTGGTAACGATCGTACCGGTTCGATTCCGGTCCTCGGCATAACATAATGAGCACCCTTAGCTCAACTGGATAGAGTACCTGACTACGAATCAGGCGGTTAGAGGTTCGACTCCTCTAGGGTGCATTTTCTATTTAACTCGGGAAGTAGCTCAGCTTGGTAGAGTACTTGGTTTGGGACCAAGGTGTCGCAGGTTCGAATCCTGTCTTCCCGAT
>NZ_VMMF01000045.1:0-521 GCF_013277075.1 Streptococcus sp. 959 | reverse complement strand
AATTGTATGAAGAAGTCCAGGGCATTGTATATAAGTGTAGAAAGGAATATTATCTTCATTTATGGGAGTTATCGGATTGGGATCAAGAGGGAATGATATGCCTACATGAATTGATCAGTAGAGAAGAGGGTCTAGTAGAAGATATCCCTCGTTTAAGGAAATATTTCAAAACCAAGTTTCGAAATAGAATTTTAGATTATCTCCGTAAGCAAGAAAGCCAGAAGCGAAGATATGATAAAGAAGCATATGAAGAAGTAGGTGAGATTAGCCATCGTATCAGTGAGGGAGGACTCTGGCTAGATGATTACTATCTCTTTCATGAAACACTAAGAGATTATAGAAGTAAACAAACTAAAGAGCAACAAGAAGAGTTAGAACGTGTCTTAAGACATGAACGATTCCGAGGTCGTCAAAGCGTGTTAAGGGAGCTACGTATTGTGTTTAAAGAGTTTGATATCCGTAGCCTGTAAGAAGCCATGCAAAAAAAATTAAAAAAGTTTAAAAAAGTAGTTGACAAAAAA
>NZ_VMMF01000044.1:0-2162 GCF_013277075.1 Streptococcus sp. 959 | reverse complement strand
TTTTATACTCAATGAAAATCAAAGAGCAAACTAGGAAGCTAGCCGTAGGCTGTACTTGAGTACGGCAAGGCGAAGCTGACGTGGTTTGAATTTGATTTTCGAAGAGTATTAGTGATAAATCCATTATACAGTAGCAAACTCGATTTATCACTTCCGCTCCTCAACTGTCTATTTTTGATCCTGAATTGTTATGTGAGCAACTCCTTTATTCCAAATAGCTTTTCCCTAAAAATCATTACATCATATGTTATCATTTGTCAAAAATAAAAATCCTATTTATTTACTTTGACATAAAACATCATCAAATAGCAACTATTATCAATTAAAACATTACTTAACAACTATCGTCCTCTATATGACTACCATCTTTGAAGAATTACCTATCTCTATATGAATAGTCATCCCTAAACCTAAAAATTTTTTGAAATTGAGTTGGCCTAAACCTCTCATTACCTCATGAAATTCCATGAAATTTAGGATTTAGATTCACTACTCAATTTACCTGTATCAAAAATCTCCTAGCAGGCTTTCCTGCTAGGAGATTTTCTTGTGAGAGGTACTTGTTTAAGCTTTGAAAATCGGACTTATCATCTGATAATTATCAAATAATCTACCAATTAAGCTTCTTCGTCTTCTTTACGACGACGGCCTGCAAGACCGAGACCAAGTAATGCACTTGCAGCTGCTGCTACCATAGCTACAGTAGAATTTACTGTACCTGTATTTGGCAATTCTTTAGCCGCTTTACGCGCATTTGCTTGTGCTGATACTGTTTGGCTAGCATTAGCTGCTGCTTGAGTAGTAGCTGGAGCTACAGCTGGTGTTTGAGCAGATTGATCGTTAGCTGTATTTGCATGATTCGTTGATGGAGCAACTTTCGCCATGAAGTCTTCGATACGTTTAACCATTGCATCCACTTCTGCTTGACTTGCGTCTGCATTAGCAAATACTTTCTTAGCATCTGCTGATAATGCATTCGCTTCTTTTGCAGTTTCTGCATCAAGCTTAGCTGATTCTTTAATGATCAATTCATCTAATTGATGGATAGCACCTTCTAACTTAGCTTTATTAACTTTGGCTTCAGTGTTATTAGCTCCGTTATTTGCTCCATTTCCTTCATTTCCATGATTTTGTGAAACAATAACTTCAACAGGTACGTTAATTTCTTCTACGCTTCCATCTGCTAATTTAACTGTTACTTTAGCCATCACTGTACCTAATGCTGATGTTGTAGGTTTTTCAACCTTAACAATTTCTACACCGCTTGGTAAGTTTAGTTTTGATAAAACATCTTTATCCGTTAAAGATTCACCTTGCTTAACAGTTACAGAACCATTTACAAACAATTTTGATAAATCATATTCTTCTTGCTCACGAATAACTGCTGAAATACGGTAAACAAAGTTACGAATCGCTTGGTCTACATCTGCTTCTGTGGCTGCTTTTTGAATCGCTTCAATTGCTTCCTTAGCTTTGTTGACTACTTGTGCTTTTGCCGCTGCTTTTTCTGCTTCTGTTAAATCAGTTGCATTTTCAAGTTCAGCTAATTTCTTAGCTAATTCAGCTTCTACTTCTGCTTTGGCTTTAGCCTTGTAATCTGTTGTTGCTGGTGCTACTTTAGCGATTTCTGCTTTTCCTGCTTCTTTCGCTGCTTCTACTTCTGCTTCCGTTGTAGCTTTTTCTATTGCTTCGATTGCTTTCTTAGCTTCAGCTGCTACTTGTGCTTTTGCCGCTGCTTTTTCTGCATCTGAAAGTTTGTCGTTGGCATCGATCGCTGCTTCTTTGGCTTTTGCTGCTTTTTCGATTTCCGCTTTCGCTGCTGATTTTCCTACTTCTACCGCTGGTGCTGGTGTTACTTTAGCGATTTCTGCTTTTCCTTCAGCCTCTTTTGCGTCTACTCCAGCTTGGTCAGTTGCTGCATCGATCGCTTTCTTAGCTTCGTCTGCTGCTTTCTTAGCTTCTTCTTTCGCTGCTGATTTTTCTGCATCTGAAAGTTTGTCGTTAGCGTCGATCGCCTTGTCTTTTTCTGCCAATGCTGCATCTACTGCTTCCTTAGCTTTGTCTTTTCCTATTGGATTCACATTGCCTATAGCTGTAGTTCCCTCAGTTTGCTTATTGGTAACCTCATCTTGAGAGTTGGCATTCGTAATAGCTTGCTTAGC
>NZ_VMMF01000043.1:0-1233 GCF_013277075.1 Streptococcus sp. 959 | reverse complement strand
GTCAAAAAAGGAAAAAATCGTTACTATTCTCCTGATTTAAAACAAGAAATGATTCATAAAGTCTTACATGAAGGCTGGACTAAAGATAGAGTTTCTCTTGAATACGGCCTCCCAAGTCGTACGATACTTCTTAACTGGCTAGCACAATACAAGAAAAACGGGTATACTATTGTTGAGAAAACAAGAGGGAGAGTACCTAAAATGGGACGTAAACCAAAAACGAGACCTGAAGATATGACAGAATTAGAACGTCTTCAAGCAGAAAATGAGTACTTGAGAGCGGAGAATGCCATTCTAAAAAAGTTAAGAGAACTCCGATTGAAGGAGGAAAAAGAGAAAGAAGAAAGACAGAAATTGTTCAAGAATTAATGACTGAGTTTTCGTTAGATATTCTTCTAAAAGCCATTAAACTAGCTCGTTCAACCTACTACTATCACTTGAAACAGCTAGATAAACCAGATAAGGACCAAGAGCTTAAAGATGAAATTCAATCCATTTTTATCGAACACAAGGGAAATTATGGTTATCGTCGGGTTCATTTAGAACTAAGAAATCGTGGTTATCTGGTAAATCATAAAAGAGTTCAACGCTTGATGGAAGTACTCAATTTACAAGCTAAAATGCGACAGAAACGAAAATATTCTTCTCATAAAGGAGACGTTGGCAAGAAGGCAGAGAATCTCATTCAACGTCAATTTGAAGGCTCTAAAACAATGGAAAAGTGCTACACAGATGTGACAGAATTTGCCATTCCAGCAAGTACTCAAAAGCTTTACTTATCACCAGTTTTAGATGGCTTTAATAGCGAAATTATCGCCTATAATCTTTCAACTTCACCCAACTTAGAACAAGTAAAAACAATGTTGGAACAGGCATTCACAGAGAAGCACTACGAGAATACGATTCTCCATAGTGACCAAGGCTGGCAATATCAACACGATTCTTATCACCAGTTTCTTGAGGGTAAGGGAATTCAAGCATCCATGTCACGTAAGGGTAACAGCCCAGACAATGGTATGATGGAGTCCTTCTTTGGGATTCTGAAATCGGAAATGTTTTACGGTTATGAGAAGTCGTTTCAGTCGCTTAAGCAATTGGAACAAGCTATTGTAGACTATATTGATTACTACAACAATAAACGAATTAAGGTAAAACTAAAAGGACTTAGCCCTGTGCAATACAGAACTAAATCCTTCGGATAAATTAATTGTCTAACTTTTTGGGGTCAGTACA
>NZ_VMMF01000042.1:0-1026 GCF_013277075.1 Streptococcus sp. 959 | reverse complement strand
ACCAATAATCTCATCAAACTTATCAAACGCAATGCCTTTGGTTTTCGGAACTTTGAAAACTTCAAAAAACGGATTTTTATCGCTCTGAATATCAAAAAAGAAAGGACGAAATTTGTCCTTTCTCGAGCTTAGCTTTTCTTCAACCCACTACAGTTGATAATGAGCCGGAATAAAAAAGAGTTATAAACTCTCATTCAAACGGAGAATAAGGGATTCGAACCCTTGCGCCAGTTACCCGACCTAACGATTTAGCAAACCGTCCTCTTCAGCCTCTTGAGTAATTCTCCAATTAATGGGCACGAGTGGACTCGAACCACCGACCTCACGCTTATCAGGCGTGCGCTCTAACCACCTGAGCTACGCGCCCAAGTTAAAAACTTGGTAATTTGAACAAAGTTCAAAGCGGGTGACGAGAATCGAACTCGCGACAACAGCTTGGAAGGCTGTAGTTTTACCACTAAACTACACCCGCATACATACTATTAATAAAAATGGCGCGAGACGGAATCGAACCGCCGACACATGGAGCTTCAATCCATTGCTCTACCAACTGAGCTACCGAGCCTTATTGCGGGAGCAGGATTTGAACCTACGACCTTCGGGTTATGAGCCCGACGAGCTACCGAGCTGCTCCATCCCGCGTTAATAAAAAAGGAGGATGTGGGATTCGAACCCACGCACGCTTTTACACGCCTGACGGTTTTCAAGACCGTTCCCTTCAGCCGGACTTGGGTAATCCTCCATACTATTCAAATGGACCTTGTAGGACTTGAACCTACGACCACTCGGTTATGAGCCGAGAGCTCTAACCAGCTGAGCTAAAGGTCCAACAAGATCTTTATAGCGGCGAAGGGGATCGAACCCCCGACCACTCGGTTATGAGCCGAGAGCTCTAACCAGCTGAGCTAAAGGTCCAACAAGATCTTTATAGCGGCGAAGGGGATCGAACCCCCGACCTCCCGGGTATGAACCGGACGCTCTAGCCAGCTGAGCTACACCGCCATATATCGGGAAGACAGGATTCGA
>NZ_VMMF01000041.1:0-5534 GCF_013277075.1 Streptococcus sp. 959 | reverse complement strand
GTTTCTGAAACTAACTATGGGGGTAATCCTAACTATACCTTTAGAAAAATCTCTCAAGCAGATAGTGCCATCAGTTTTGCTTATACGGTGAAATAAAAGAATCATGTCATCAGTTTAGGTGACATGATTCTTATTTTTTATAGAGTGACATATTTAATGCCATAGGCTGATAACTTACTTGATGATCGTCTTTAATCAATTGACTGTAAGCAACAAATCCGAACTGTTCATAAAATTGAATGACTTTAGGATGATTGATACTATCTAAAAATACCATCTGAGTTCCTACAATTGCTCGAAATTCTTCAATTTTTTGAATTACAATTTCAAATAACTCTTGTCCTGATAGTTTATTTAGCTTTGTGTTTTTGCCGAATTGACCGATAAGTAACACAGGGAGATAATCAATATTTTTGGGACTTTTCCCTTTTAGGACGAGTTTCTTTTTTAAGGATTTCTCTAAATCAGAAATATCAACAACTTTGAGAGATAAACTAAAGAATCCTATGATGTTATTTGTTTCAGTTTCTTCAACGATAAAATTACGAGAACGATGTTGTTTTTCAAAATTGGGGGCTTTATCAGATAGATAAGTCAACATCTCTTCATTACCGTTGAAATCAACATTTTCTAAAATGATAGTTTTAAATAGCTCCTGAACTTGTTTCTCAGTTTTATCAGGAGCTAGCGCTTGAATATTTTCAAGATATTGCTTAAGTGGTGTTACTTGAATTGTCATCTTACAGATACTTTGAAATGAGTTTATTTTTCGTTGGAGCGGTAGCGTCCTGTGATTCAATAGATTTCAAGACGGCTTGTAGCTTTTTAGATGGTTTATGATTAAGAATTTTTAGAGCATCTTCGTTTGTTAGTTTTATATCACGTGTTAAACTGATTGTAGCCATTTGTTCTACCTCCTGTTTCTACTTAAATTCATTATAGCTTATTTTGAACAAAAGTTCAATCTGAAGATAGTGTATGTTTTTTATAGTGTATAAATCCAAAATAAGTTTTTCTCTTGCGTTTGTAGCTCATATTCGTTAGAATAATGGTGTAGATGAGTGGTCGGCTCATGGTCAATCTGATGTTAATCTTGGACATAAGGGCCAAGCGGTGGCGGACACCAGAATAAACCGACTGACTAGGCGGCTTACAGGTTCTGTAAGTCATCTTTTTTATTTGAAAAAAGACAGTAAAAAAGCGCAAAAAATCACTTCCTGTGCTATACTGTAATTGAAATTTTTTTAGTTTTGGCGTTAGAATTGTTTCCTCAGTCCTAGCGCCTTTTCTTTTTGATAAGTCTGCTTGGTGGAGAGTAGTTTGTAAATGATTCTGAGAATCTTATGAGCACAAGCAATAACAGCCTTCATCTTGCTTCCTCTTTGGGAAATTCGATTGTAAAAAGAAGAAAAAGCTGGATCCTTAGAATGTGCTGCAATTAATCCCGACATGGTCAAATCCTGTTTGATATAGCGATTTCCTTGCGTGATGTGTGAGGATTTTTTAATGCCAGCACTTTCATAAAATCCTGGGCATAGTCCAGCCCAGGATACTAAGTGTGCATCGGATGGAAAGGCTGTAACAGTTGGTCAAATTTCAGCTAGAATAGTGGCGGAACAGTTTTCATTCACACTAGGAATGGTTTGAAGCATCTTATTTTACTCAGGGGAACTCCTTTTCGATGTAGTATTGAATCTCATTGGTCAATTTTTCAATGAGTTCCTGATACATCTGACATTCCTCTAAACTCTGGTCTAAGAGGAAGCGGTCTTCTACTGATAACTTTTCTTTCATCGCTTCAACGAGTTCTTCTGGACTTGTTTTCACTCGCTTCTGGATACAAGGAATAACAGATTCTACATTAATGGTTTCTCCGTTAATGTAGAATTTTAAAAGTGCTTGTCCCGTCTTAGAAAAAATATCAGAAAGATAACTTGTTAGCTTGATATTGGCCTGTTGTAAGAGATTGTGAATTTCATTTTTAACTTGAGTTTGACGTTGCTTGTAAGAACGCATGCGACGTGTCAGTAAACGAAGCTGTACCACTTCAGGGGTAGGGATATAGGAAGGTTCAATTAGTCCGAAACGACCGAGTCGCGCAATCCATTCAGCGTCCTTCACGTCTATCTTACGACCAGGTTTGAAGATTGGCAAGTGCTAAAACTAGATTAGAATCTGAAAAGATATTAAAGAGAGGGAGCCAATATTGCCCAGTACTTTCAAAAAAGACATGTGTGACATGGTTTTTCACCACCCAATCTAAAGCATTGTGAAGAGCTAGAGTAGTTGTTCCAAATTTCTTCTGAATTTTCTTTGGATTATTGGTATCTAGTGGGCCATCTAGAATACAAAAAACAATAGATTTTTGGTGGACATCAATACCACAACACGTTTCAATCATGACTTCCATTATAAAAACCTCCAGTTAACTATTTTAACAATAGAACAAGAGGCTACTAGTAAGATATTTTCATGCTCAAGGCATATTCGAGTTATCTCATGACTCTTGTTCATCCAGTTTTTTATACAGGCTAGGAAAAGCCCTATTAAAGAACACGGATTGGTATTGTTCATCTTCATTATAGGCTAAATATCTTTTTCTGTGGAGAAACGGGTTCCACACCAAAAGCGGGAGCTATTGTTTCTTTTGTAGGAGGTACACATGGCACACCAGCAGACTATGGTCATGTGGCTTTTGTAGGTGCGAGACGTTTCTAACTGAAAAGGTTAGACACGTTCTTGAAAAATCAACCTGATAATCAGGTTAAATTTGAATAGAATGGAGAACTCTTATCTTGAAAATTGGAATGAAGGGGTAACGCCCTGAAACGATTTCTCTAATACTCCGACATGCGTTTATCTTGTGCAAAGGTAAAGGTTTGAAGCTCGGTGAAGTCGGCTGAAAGATACCGTCATTCTTAAGGACTTAAGAATCGAAAGTGTTCCAGAGGTGGAATATGTATCTGATAGGTCGGGAGTCATTAAAAACTAAATAGGGTGAGAATGTGCATGAGCACTGACGAACCAGCGAATGTACGCTCCGAAGGCGAGTACGTAGAAATGCGTATAACAACGTAAGTTGTTTCAACTTGAGGAAGAGTAAGAATCGACGATATGAAATTCCTTGTTATGTTACAGGCATATCAAAGTTGAAGGGGTATAGCTAGGCACCTAAGTTTAGTATTGATAAAGATAAGGGAACGTCGAAAGCTAGAGATGTGGAGGTTGCACAACCAGAGAAACATTGGAAAGAAAATCATAACTTTCCTTAATCTCTAGTGAGAGTGGTGGCACGACCTTTGAAAGTGTTGTAATGATACTGGAGGAACAGCCACTAGTCAATAGTGTATTGTTATGAACTTTATCATTTCATGGATTCTTGTAAGACATAAAAGGTCACGAATCCAAAGAGAGGAGTGATAGACCATGACGAAACCAAAAAATGATGACAAACTATTAAAACATCAAAAACTAAGGTATGCGGAATACTATGGCATGACCGAGATATTTGATGATTTATATTCCAAAAGTCAAAAGGGATTCAGTTTTAAGAACTTAATGAACATTATCATATCTCCCGAGAATATACTGCTCGCTTATCGTACCATAAAGCGGAATGGTGGTAGTCAAACCGAAGGAGTAGATGGTGTTACCATTAAAGATTTAGAAAATCTGACCCAAGAAGACTTTATCTCTAAAGTTCAAAGAAGATTTCAATATTATAGACCCAGAAAAGTCAGAAGAGTAGAGATTCCTAAGCCAAATGGGAAGAAACGACCACTTGGCATTCCCTCGATGTGGGACAGAGTGGCCCAACAGTGTATTTTACAAGTGTTGGATCCAATCTGTGAAGCGAAATTTTACAAACACAGTTATGGATTTAGACCCTTAAGGTCGGCTGATAACGCTATTATGGACTGTATGTATCGTATGAATAAAAGTCATATGACTTATGTCGTTGACGTTGATATTAAAGGCTTTTTTGATGAAGTGAATCATACTAAGTTAATGCGTCAAATCTGGACATTAGGTATCAGGGACAAACAACTTCTAGTGATTATTCGAAAAATGTTAAAAGCACCAATTGTTCTTCCGAATGGAAAAGTGACCTATCCAACTAAGGGCACACCACAAGGAGGTATCTTATCTCCACTACTTGCCAATATCAATCTCAATGAATTTGATTGGTGGATAGGACGACAATGGGAAGAAAGAGATTGTAAGGAATTAGTTCCTCAATATAATTCCAAGGGAACAAGACACAAGTCACATGTTTACAGAAAGCTGCGAACTTCAACGACGCTAAAAGAAGTTTATATTGTCCGATATGCGGATGATTTTAAAATCTTTTGTCGAAATAGGAATGAGGCAGAGCGAACGTTTAAGGCTGTAAAATTGTGGTTAAAAGAACGACTTAACCTCCCTATTTCAGAGGAAAAATCTCAAATTACCAATCTGAGAAAGAAAAGCAGTGAATTCCTTGGGATTACTTTAAAGCTAGTTTCTAAGAATAATCGTTTGGTTTGTTTCTCTCATATTGCATCAAAAGCCAAGAAACGTATTAAACATCAACTGAAACAACAGATGAAATTGATACAAATTAAAGGTGCTAAAGAAACAATTATTCGTGAAATACAGAAGTATAATAGTATGGTTATCGGTATTCATAACTATTATAGTATGGCAACACATGTGAGTAAGGATTTAGAAGAAATTCATTATCAGCTTTATCTCTCTTTTAAAAATCGATTGCAGGCGAAAGGTCTGACAAAAATAGGAGAATACAAGGGAAAAGATAAAGGACTTCTCCCCTACCTCCAATCTCAAAATATTCGGTACTTAATGGGTTATCCAATTCTTCCAATTAGCTATGTCAAGACTAGAACACTAAAAGGAAGAAATAAGAATCTGAATAGGTATACTCCCGAGGGGAGAAAATTGATTCATAAACAACAGGAATCTGTTGAAACATGGAAATTAAAATGGCTGAGAGAACACTCAATTATAAATAAGCGTGCAACAGTTGAATACAATGATAATCGAATTTCTTTATTTGTAGCTCAAAAAGGGAAATGTGCTGTAACCGGTCAGGAATTGGATATGGATGATATTCATTGTCACCATAAGAGACCGTGGTTAGAAACAAAGGATGACTCTTATAGGAACCTTATCATTGTTGGACGAGATATTCATCGCTTGATTCACGCAACAAATGAGAAGGTTATCAAAAATCTCTTTCAGCTTTTGAATTTGAGTGATACAGGACTGACCAAATTAAATCAGTTGCGCGAACTTGCAGGAAATTCACCATTATTGAAAGAAAATTTGAACTTAGAACAATTATGTTAATCATATTAATACAGCACGATAAAGCAAAATCGTGATAATACACTATTGATGGAACGCCGTGTGCGGTGAAAGTCGCACGCACGGTGTGAAGCGGGGGAAAAGATGGAGATAGTATCAAAGTTTTACCTATCGCTATAGAAAGACTATGATGATGGTTCTTTTCTAGTTTCTGAAACTAACTATGG
>NZ_VMMF01000040.1:0-701 GCF_013277075.1 Streptococcus sp. 959 | reverse complement strand
TTACCGCTGGATCCTTAACTGCGTTATCTTATGATGTCTTAACTGCATCTCCTGATGGAATAACTGCTGTGCTGCCATCTGGGAAGGTTACTGTAGTTGTGCCATCTTTGCCAACTTTAACATCTGTTACTGTTGGGTTTGATTTCTTAACTTCATCTGCTACCTTAGCTTTTTCTGCTTCAGTCAAGTTGCTTGGATCTACAACTGGTGTTACCGCTGGATCCTTAACTGCGTTATCTGATGATTTCTTAACTGCATCACCTGATGGAATAACTGCTGTGCTGCCATCTGGGAAGGTTACTGTAGTTGTACCATCTTTGCCAACTTTAACATCTGTTACTGTTGGGTTTGATTTCTTAACTTCATCTGCTACCTTAGCTTTTTCTGCTTCAGTCAAGTTGCTTGGATCTACAACTGGTGTTACCGCTGGATCCTTAACTGCGTTATCTGATGATTTCTTAACTGCATCACCTGATGGAATAACTGCTGTGCTGCCATCTGGGAAGGTTACTGTAGTTGTGCCATCTTTGCCAACTTTAACATCTGTTACTGTTGGGTTAGCTTTCTTAACTTCGTCTGCTACCTTAGCTTTTTCTGCTTCAGTCAAGTTGCTTGGATCTACAACTGGTGTTACCGCTGGTTTAGCTGGAGCTGGTGTTGCTTTCGCTGGAACACTTGGTTCTGATACATTACCTGCTGTC
>NZ_VMMF01000004.1:0-39162 GCF_013277075.1 Streptococcus sp. 959 | reverse complement strand
CTACAGTTGACAAAGAGCCATAAAAAATCTCCTCATTTTCACACTCTATGCAATTGAGGAGATTATTTTCTAAAGCGAATTTTATCAGGAAAATCTGTCAATCCCAATAGATAGTCTGTACTGACATCGTAAAAGTTTGAGAGAGTTACTAATACATCTGCCGTCAAGGCATGCTCACCCCGTTCAATTTTAGCATAAGCTGAGTTTGTAAACGAAAGTATTTTAGCTATTTGTTTTTGGGTCAAATCGTGATCTTCCCTCAAATCTCTCAAACGTCTGTACATCTAGCCTTCTCCTGAGAAAAGTATAATATATAAAACTAGGAAATCTTTCAAAGTGTCCAAACTGGACATTTTGAACTAAAATTAATTTATTAAACACTTCTCATAAGCATATCTATTAACCGTCTGAGAGCAAAGATTTTATCAACTATTTAAAATTACTGACTTTCAAAAATTAGTCTTATTGTAAAATAAAGTGAAACACAAAAGACATGTTTATCTAATATATTATAGTTCAAAAATATTACAAAATTATAGGAAAATGTTCACAAATCAATCATACAAGAACTTCTCTGGAAACAGGGACTTTTACCCCATTTACATAGATAAAATACACCATTTTATTCCTCCTTATATAAATTTGATAAGGTAGGAAATGGCGGTGAACGATTTTTCATAAAACTCTCTCAATTTTTAGACTTCACTATTAAGAGTGAAAAATCCTGTATTTTACCGCTGTTTTTAGAAAAATAAAAAAAGCGATAGAGCAAAATTGTACTGCACCCCAAAAGTTAGACAGAAAAAATCTAACTTTTGGGGTGTTTTATTATGAAATTGAGTTATGATGATAAAGTTCAGATCTATGAACTTAGAAAACAAGGATATAGCATAGAGAAGCTTTCAAATAAATTTGGGATAAACAATTCTAATATTAGGTACATGATTAAATTGATTGATCGTTACGGAATAGAGTTCGTCAAAAAAGGAAAAAATCGTTACTATTCTCCTGATTTAAAACAAGAGATCATTGATAAAGTTCTTCTTGAGGGGCATTCACAAATTAGGGCGTCTCTGGATTATGCTCTTCTAAGTAGTGGATTACTTTCGAATTGGCTGGCACAATATAAGAAAAACGGGTATACTATTGTTGAGAAAACAAGAGGGAGACCACCTAAAATGGGACGTAAGCCAAAGAAGAGATTTGAAGATATGACAGAATTAGAACGTCTTCAAGCAGAAAATGAGTACTTGAGAGCGGAGAATGCCATTCTAAAAAAGTTGAGAGAACTCCGATTGAGAGACGAAAAGGAGCAAGAAGAAAAACGGAAATTGTTCAAGGACTGGTAACAGAGTTTTCTTTAGATATCCTTCTAAAGATTATTAAACTTGCCCGTTCAACTTATTATTACCACTTAAAACAGCTGGATCAAAGCGATAAAGATTATGATATTAAAGCTGAAATTCAGTCAATTTATACTGAGCACAAAGGAAATTACGGCTATCGTCGCATGACTCTAGAATTACGAAATCGTGGCTTCGTAGTGAACCATAAGAAGGTGCAGCGTCTGATGAAAGTACTTGGTTTAACGGCTCGAATTCGCCGTAAACGGAAGTATTCTTCATACCAAGGAGAGGTTGGCAAGAAAGCAGATAATCTTATTCAACGTCAATTTGAAGCAACCAAACCAATGCAAAAGTGCTACACAGATGTGACAGAATTTGCCATTCCAGCAAGCAGCCAAAAGCTTTATTTATCACCAGTTTTAGATGGCTTTAACAGAGAAATTATCTCCTACAATCTTTCTACTTCGCCGAACTTAGTACAAATGAAAGCTATGCTAGAACAAGCCTTTACAGAGAACCATTACGAAAATACAATTCTCCATAGTGACCAAGGATGGCAATACCAACACGATTTCTATCATCATTTTTTAAAGAATAAGGGAATCCAACCATCTATGTCACGTAAGGGAAATAGTCCAGATAACGGTATGATGGAATCTTTCTTTGGCATTCTTAAGTCTGAAATGTTTTATGGTTATGAGAATACGTTTCAGTCACTTGAACACTTGGAACAAGCTATTGTAGACTATATTGATTACTACAACAACAAACGAATTAAGGTAAAACTAAAAGGACTTAGCCCTGTACAATACAGAACTAAATCCTTTGCTTAAATTAATTGTCTAACTTTTTGGGGTCAGTACAAATTGCTATATCGCTTTTTTTATTTTTCTAAGTACGTCTAGACGTTTTAAAACTCATGTTGTGATTGAATTACGTTCAACACTTCTTGCATACTTCCAGCCTTAGCATTAAATAAAGGCAATTGGTTATCGTAATATCCAATAGTAGCAATACCAGCACTAGTTGATTCCTGTATCCCTGAGTACGAATCTTCAATAGCAATTGTCATCCGAAACAATATAATCAAAATAATTCTTCAAATCCAGTTTTTCAAGACTTATTTCTATACTGAAACAACATCTTTCCAGAACTTCAATAATTTCTTTTTGTGTTAAATCATTATTTAACTAAGTCTTTGGAGGTAATACGTTTTCAAAGCTACTTTTTACCATAGATTTTGAGTCTTCAACACATATTACTAAGCCAAAAATGCTCTAAATTTTTGAAATTCTAACAAATCCCACTCAACTTCATAATCATCTTTGACTTTCACAATATCTTCCTCAAAATAACCATATCTAATAATTTATTACTAGCAATGATATGCAGACAAATGACATCATCAATATGATTTTCAACCAGTACATGTATTTTTAACTCCAAACGATTAGACAAACTTGACTGTTTTATAACATCGTATGTAAATTTTTTCATGTTTAAACTCTCCACCTTCGATATTCCATAATCAAAAGTAACCGTATCAAGTTCTAATAATGGTTGAGTTAATTTACAAGAACCGACTCCAGTGAAATGATCCTATCACATTGCCGTGCTTGCTCCATGTTATGCGTAACAACCAAAATTGTTTTACCGAATTGATCTCTCAAAGTTCGAATCAAATCGAATGCTTTTTGAGACATTTCAGAATCTAACGATCCAGTTGGTTCATCTGCTAGGACAATATCTCCGGGCTTTAAAATAGCTCTCACAATCGCAATTCTCTGCTGTTCACCTCCCGATAATTCATTGATTTTACTATTTAACCGATTTTGTAGACCAACAAATTCTAGCGTTTCCTTGATTCTCTGCTCTTTCTCCTGTCTAGAGAAATTCGAAAAAGTCATGGCAAGCATCAGGTTATCTTTCACACTAGATGTAGAAATGAGTGCATTGGATTGAAAAAGATAGTTGATGACATTCCTTCGATAATGAACTGCTGATTGCGAATTTACCTTAGGCAAAACTTTTCCGTTGATTAGGATTTTACCACTGTCAACAGTATCCAATAGCCCAATCATATTGAGGATGGTCGATTTTCCAGAACCAGAAGGTCCTACTAAAGCTACAAATTCATTTTCCTCAATATCAAAGCTTAAGTCTTTGAAAATTTCTCTTGAACCAAATTGTTTTGATACATTTTGTACTGAAATTCTAGACATGAGATTACTCCTTAAATGATTGTATGATACTCTCCCCTTCTTTACGGAACAAACTGAAGTAAAGAAGCATTATCTGAAAAGCAAATGTAGCTAGTGTCATGACTATTCCCAACTTAGAACCCACAAAGATAGAAACGATTAGTTCCATCACAGAAAAACTAATAATGAGAGAAAGCACACCAATATATCTTTTCCATGGTGAGAATCCCATAAAGTATTGGCCATACAATTTTTCTTCAAATAACAAGCGGTACATTAAGACAAAACTCCAGAAAATAGCCATCATCGTAATGATGATAATCGCTATAATCGTGCCGAAAAGATAAAATGTGTAACTCAGATCTTTTTGAAGACCATTGATAAAGTTCTTGACAGTTGTAAAACTCAACCGATTATCCGTTAAATCTGGAAATTCTGTTTCTAAAACGGACACTACCTGTTCCATCGTTTCCCTATCACGAATCTTCAAAAGACCATTATAGCCACTGACAACTAAGTTTGCCGACTCCATGAAATATAAATTCTCTGGTGTTGAGACAAAAATAACTGGATTCTCACTAGTTGTACCATAAGAAATGGAATCTGACCAAGTAAATATTGGTCGAGACGGTTGGTAAACCTTGAATATAAATTTCTGATTTTCTGTGAAATTAGTTTGTAAATCTCCCGGTTTTACAGTGACACTTTCCTGTAAATACGCCTTCATCACCTCAAGTTCTTCTGTATTGAGCGTGTTAGGTAGAAGATAAAGTCGAGTACCATTCCTCATCTCTAGCAACTCTTCATCACTTAGGGGAATACCTAGGTCTTGCAGGTAATTATAGGAGAATTTCAAATACCAAAATGGTTTTTTAGGGATATGCTGGTATGTCCCATAGACTGCATCAAGGGACTCCTGATTAAGAAATTGTCCTTTGGCAATATAGACACCTGGAAGCTCAGATATACGCTGGTAAAAGTTATACATACTACGCTCAAGGGAATTTGTAGTTCCTGCATATGTACCTACATCATTTCCCTCAACAAAGCTGGATATAACGTACATATCTTCAACATTTCTCCACTCCCTAGATACTTTTATATTATCAATAAACTGATTCATTGGAGTATCTAAAGAGTAACTGACTGCGATTAACAAACCAGCTACCAAGGTATAGAATAACAAGCAGGTTACCATTAAAGGCTTCATTGGTAATCGTTTATGAATTGCGGCTAATGGAGAAACCGAATAAACAATAATCGTTGGAATAATGAATATCAATAGTAGCAACAAGACTGAGAGGCTGACTCCAGCAAAAACTAGAATAAACGATGATAAACCAAAACTAGGCCAGCCTGACAACAACCAACTACATAAAGAGATAATTGGAATAATGTATATTGAAAATAGTAAAGAATTTTTGAAAAAAGCAGACCATAATTCTTTTCTATCCCATCCTAAAAGAATCAATGTTCCGAAATGTTTGAAGGATTGAAGAACACAGATTAAGAATAGAATCAGTAAAATGAAGGCATTTACTAAGATGATGATAGCAAGTATTATTCCCCAAATTCCCTGATCAGTACTACTTCCAAAACTTTCTTTTGTCAAATCCTCAACAGAAATACCTGACATCTTTGAAAGATGTAACAGAAAGTTATCTCTTGAGACAGCATCGTGTAGACCATTGATATGGTATACCCCATTAATCGTATTAGTGTTTTGGAAAGTATAATCTAATCGTTCAATGACTACAGGTGTGCTAAATAATAAATCTGGAAGCTCGTAAAGCATATTATTTGAGCCTTTGTCAAGTCCAATAGTCATACTATTATCACTATGAGATAATAAATCTGCAAATTGTTGTTGTGAGACTACTATTTTACCCGTACTTTCAAAATCTGAAAAACCAGCAGAGCTACCAAGGATGTCTATATAAATCCTATTTAGACCTTCTCCTGTATCACTACTTTCAGAACGTTTTGTCCATATGGACAAGTCACTCTGTTCTAAAAAATAATTAAATACATCTTGTGATTGCTCTTCTGTTAACTTCTGAAGATAAACTGTTACGGTCCCGGAATGATGATCATAACTCTGCCATGACTGTTGATACTGTAAACCTGTTAAAAAAATTGCTACCAGAGCAAGTAAGACACTCTGGATGGCAATCAAAAACAGGATTAAGTATCTCATTTTACCTAATAATATGTTTTTGTATGTCATAAGTACTTACCTACAATTCCAGTAACATTCAGCTGTACAGTTCCAATGAATTTAGAAACATGTGCTTCTACTCCAGGGAATTCCCAGCCTGAGAATGCCTTGTTAGCAGTTGCTGAGTGTTCGTAAACACTAGACTGAAGATTTGAATAGCTCCAAGCCGTCTTTTTTGACGCCGTAATTCATCTTGATGAAAAGACCTTCCTTAACCACCTTATCAATCTGATACTCGGCTAGGACAACTTCAAACTCCTGAATCTGGTCATGTTTCTCTTTGACCTCCTTGTAGGCTGTTAGGAGTTCCTCACTTGAGAGTTTAATCAAGTAATAAATCGAAATCTGGCGTTGACCAGATTCGATTTTAGAATATGCCGACTGACTACATGATAAATATTTAGCAAGATACTCTTGCGTATAATCATAATCTTCTCTAAGATCCCTGACACGCCTATACATTCGTTTACTTCTAAGAAAATTATAGTTAAGTTTTGAACGAATCTTAGATTTTATACCAAATTGGCATAAGAAGATTATTAATTAGAATATAAATATAGATCTACATCTACATTTTACACAGAATAACCTATATAGCTTTAATTCAATTTTTCTGACTGATGATACTCAATTTTAAATAGTGCACTATATATCAATATTGTTTATCTTTTTTCCAAAGCCCCTACAGTAAATTTATAAAAAACAAAACTATAAAATATATTCACTGCTAGAAAGATAATCATATCGTTTAATGACATATCCGCTAGTGACCGACTACGAAGCGCAATCATCGGTTGAGAATATGGAAAAAATTTTGTTAAGTCTTCATTAATAAAGATGAGGACAAAATTAAACATGCTCCCAATAGTTGCTAATCCCACACTTTTACTGAAATTTCTAGTTTTTACAGTTACATAGGATTGAAGAGTAATTATTGGAAAAGATGCTAGAACTGCTAAGAACAACCATTTGAAATAAGTTTGCAAACTCAGATCTAACGTAATTCCATCAACCTTAGTTGCTATAATAAAAATAAGGAACAGAATTAATTGAACTGGCAAAATTATGATGAAACTACATAGCAATTTCCCAAAATACAATTTCCCCATTGATACTTGATTCACCTTCAACATATCAAGAGTTTTCCTTTCAAACTCAGGCATAATCAACAGTCCTGTAATGATAGCTAGCATAGGGGGATAGAGCAAGGTGCTGTTATAAAAAGTCAACTGCCCCCATAAAACAAGGGATTGCGTCCCATCAACTAATACCTCTCGACTAGCAAAATAGATTCCCAGTCCAATAAAACTAGAAAAAATCAGAAAGGCAATTCCGATCAATAAAAGTTGAGTCTTTCGCGTTTTTTTCCATTCTGCTAAAAAATAACTCCCCATCTTAGTTTCCTCTCTTTTTCAAAATGATATTAGCCAAACCATATAATAATGCACAATAGAATACATAAACTACTAGTTTCCATAGTAGTTGTTCGTCAAAAATATATGTAAATACTCCATTTCCAAGGAACTGGTACTTATAAGGTGCTAAACTACCGAAACCTGTTATAGGATTGAGTAAACTACCAAAACCATTGCTTCTTGGGTTTAAAACAATTCCCAAAAAACCACCTAACAGACCTAACGCTAATAATATACCTTGCCTTTCCAAGAGCATTGCTAGGGTTAAATAGATACAAATCAGAGAAAATATTGCAAGTAGTTGTCCAACAAACTGAAGTCCAATAATTGAGAAGGGAATTGAGATACCTACCTGTTTTCCAAAAAAATAAATAGCAGTAACTTCTACTACCGACATGATGCTAAAGAAAATCATCATAAATAGGAGTTTGTGATTAAAAATAGTTAGAAAATGTTGACCGTTTGCAGCTTGTAACCTAAATGTTTGCCCCTCACGCTCATTTCCAACAATGCGAGCTGCAAATACACAGACTGCAATGGGAAACATAAGAAGATTGACATTTTGATTGCTAAAAAGTGTTCCTACAGTTTTTAACTCTGGATGTGAAAATGCAGATGAGAATGTAGCGATATTCCAAAGCGTAGCAACGACTATTAAGATAGCAACTATGGAAAAAGATTTTGTTCGCCTGCTTTTTAACCATTCAATGTAAATACCTGACATTTTATACCTCCTTTGTTAAATCTAAGAAAATGTCCTCTAGTGTCTCACTTTCTCTAACTACCCGAAAAATTCGATATCCATTTTCCGTTAAATAACTGATCATATCAGCTAGTTTATCATTATTAATATTGCTTAATTTGATATGACTTGCGGATGCGTCCAATACTTCTACCGAACCGAACTCAATCAAACTTTGAACAATGTTGTTCTGTGAAAAATCTCCACCAATCTCAATCCATGTGTTAGATTTAATTGCTTCAATTTCTCCTTCATAAACAAGGCGCCCGTGATTAATAATCCCTACTCTGTCTGCAATATGCTCAATCTCCGGAAGGATATGACTAGAAATAAATACTGTTAGCCCTTCTTCTTTCGCCAACTTCACAATCAATTCACGAATTTCATGAATACCAGCTGGATCAAGACCATTGGTTGGTTCGTCAAGCAATAGAATTCGCGGTTTCTTCACCAATGCGAAAGCAAGTGCCAGTCTTTGCTTCATACCGAGAGAATAATCTTTAACAAGTTTTTTTCTATTCTTTTCTTCGGCCAAACCTACCAACTCCAAAGTCGGATAAATATTACTTTCCTTAAATCCTACCATTTTTTGAAAAACAAGTAGATTTTCATAACCTGTCAAATTAGGATAGTAGGAGGGCTCTTCAATCATTGAACCGATTTGGTTTAAATAAGTCTTATCTTTTTTGATGTTCTGACCATGAACTAAAATCTCTCCAGAAGTAGGCGTTACTAAAGACAGTACCATTTTCATAGTTGTTGTCTTTCCTGCACCGTTTGGTCCAAGAAAACCGTAGATTTCTCCCTCTCGGACTGTGATTTTTTCTAAGTCTACCGTAGTAACATCTTTGTAAACTTTTGACAATTTACGTAATTCAATAATATTTTTCATTCCTATATTACCTCTCGTAAGTCTTGGTCTTAAAGACTTTCCCTTCTCTTGTTTATACTATAAATTATATCTCTGCCAGTTAAAGGTAACATTAAGAAAGAGGAAATTTTCCCTTAAACTTTCGAACGAATAAAGTTCTCGTAGTTTGAATTCCTTTTCATAAGGTTCTCATGGCTATCTTTGATTACTTCCCCCGTTTCACTATCAATGAAAATGATGTAATCAACAAAATTAACAATGTCTAAATGATGACTAACCATCAACATTGTTTTATCTGAATATCTAGTACTTCGTAGTACATTCTCATAGATTCTATTTTTACTATGTTCATCCAAATTACTAAAAGCTTCATCCCAAAAAATAATTCCATCTTTTTTTATCAAAGATTTAGCAATAAGTAATTTTTGAATCTGCCCACCTGATAGATTCTTCCCCTGCTTCAATAGCTTAGAATGTATTTTATTTGGCAACTGAGAAATAACCTCATCAGCTGTCGTATCATTCAATATCTGATAAAGTGGAGATAAGTCATCAGATATCCATTCCAAATTTTCTAAAATACTTCCTTTTCTTAACGTCATGTTTTGCAATACTACACTCAGGTAATTCTCAAACTCCTTAATTCCGTATTTTAGAGAACCACTATAGCGTAGCATTCCCGCTAATAATAACAATAGTGTAGATTTTCCACTACCCGACTTCCCGACAATAGCGATTTTTTCTCCTTTTTTAATTGTCAGATTCACATCATCATAGATTGGTTTGCTACCATACGAAAAATTCAATTTATTAGTTTGAATTAGATAATCCTTTGAGTCTTCACTCGGTACAGTAATTGGTAACGTATCTTTTAACAAATCACTTTGTTTTTCAGCATAAACCCCTAATCGAAGTATTTCAAAAACAGCTCCTTTTACCTGTTCAATTGCAGAAATCAATATTGAAATACTAGTCTGATATACAAGTAAATCCGGGAGCGAGACCTTAATGTAATCATTATAATAAACTGCTATAACTATTATTGATGATAAACTAATGTAGTTAAATATAGTTCCAAGCAGTTGAGACAAATTTTCAATTTTCAATATTTGCGAATATTTAGTTGTAACTTGATTGTTAACTGTCATCCAAGAATTGAAGACATTATCTTCTTTTCTCATTATCTTAATATAGTCTATATCCTCCAAATCAGTCTGTAGTTCAGAATTGAAATCAATTAGATATTGTAGATAGGTCTGATTATATTCATTTTGCTTATAATATAGCACTATAGAAAACACACTATATATAGCAATCATTACGACTAAAATCAAGGTTAATTTTACTGAAATAGTTATTAAATAGATAAAAATTACAATAACAGAAATAAGACTTATAAATGACGGAATAATTTTTAATGTAACATTATCTCTTAATGTCGATTTAAAATTAATTTTTTCAGAAATTCCCCCACTTAGATGATTTCGAAAATATAACAATGGCTTTTGTAACAGCCTTCCAAATAATTCCCTACTATAATAATCATCAAAATCTTTATTATATCTATCTAAAGCACCATTTTTGATGAAATATCCTAACAATTGAAAAATAAGAACGATACCTAATAAAAGTAAACTAACACTAAACTTGAAATCATCTGCTAGCATTTGTCGCAAAATTATTGAAAACAATAATACACTTGTTTGGATAAATAGCAAAGATAGCATAAATAACGCAATTGGTTTCATTTGAAGAGTTTTCTTGAAATACTTCCAAAAGATTGAGTTGTATTTTTGTGATTTAAAATCACTACCTTTGTTTACCATAATCATTGTTTCGGAATAATGCTCCATAAACTCACTTTTACGGTATCTTACTTGTCCAATAGCTGGATCTACAATTAAAACTTGCTCAGATGTAATTTTTTCAAGAACCACAAAATGATCATTATTCCAATGGATAATCATTCTTTGCTTAGTTTTTTGATAGACTTTTAGTAACTCGTCAATTGAGGCATGATAGGCATTTATGGTTACTCCAAATCTATCATTTAGAGTCAACAGATAAGATACACTTAGTCCATCTGCTGGCAATGAATCTCTATCATAAACTTCATATAGTGGAACTCTGTGCCCTAAGTCGTTCAACAACATAGTATAACAGGCCAAAAGACAATCTTCTTCATTGTTTTGTAAAATAATCTTCATCGTACTTCTTCCTCTCTATCCCTTATAAATTAGGAATAAGAATGTCAAGCGAACTGTCTTCTTTTAAATATTTTGCTGTAGAAAATAGAACACCTGGAATTCCTGTCATTAGACCATAGACATTATACTTTGTATTAAAACTACACATCCAACCTTTTTCTAAACCAAATGCATGCAATTTTTTATATTCTCTATCTAAAATGCTTTTGAATTTTTTGGACTCGTCATTTCCCAAATAATTCATATAATAACTAAGAGCCAGTAAATTTCCACTAGTTCCGTGACAAAGGGAAAAATTAGTCATATCAAAACCAATTTCAACAATTTGTTCTGCCGCATGTTCCACATCCTTCTTCAATTCTTCACGCTCAGAATCGGATAAAATCTTATATCTATCATCTAATTGTAGCTGTGCTAACCTTGCAACTAATACTCCCGTCGAACCGTGGCACCAATTTGCACTTGTCTCGTTATTCCTTTTATCAACCCACCCCTTATCAATCTTCTGGCGATTATCAAAATTTCTAGCCTTGTTAAATAAATCTAAGGCATCAGTGCTTCTCAATTGACCAGCCAACAAAAGCAATGCTATCTCAACACCCAAATTCCCATGTGCAAGACTAACATTATTCACTTCTAATCGGTTCCAACAAATGTAATTTTCATCATAAATACCTAGCTCTTTAAGTTTATTAAGCGATTGAGATAGATTTTCTATCGTAGTATCTGTATTTCTAAACGCAGTAATTTCATTTGGGAAACTTGATAAAAAGTCTGCTTGAGATACATCTATGTTTAAACAATAACTATCTATAATATCTGACATATAGCTTGGGAGTTTCTGGTCTGTAATTAAACCAATTCTAAAAATAGCCGAGATAATGCCTAATTTCCCAACGAAATAGGATGTGTTTTGTATTTTAGAATAAGAATTTAATAAAGTAGAAAAAATTCGTTTCAAGCAAGCAATAATTTTTTTTTGTCTCAAAGAATCAACTAAGTCATAAGCTTCAGATAAAGCAATACCTATGCCAGCCAACCCTTCGTACACTGAATCATCCATTGGAACTAATTCAAAGGCATCATAATCTGTAACTTTCAAAGTGAGCCAGTTTGTACTATTATCTCCGAAGGAATATCTCTCATCATTCAAAATAATATCAACCAACGTATTAATTCCTGTGTATAATACCTCTTCATCATTACTGGGGCGTTCATATTTTCGATACTCCTCTTGAAGTTCTGTACTATACAATGCTTGTGTAGTTTTTATTGAGAATTCTATTAAATTAATTTGTTCTTCAATTAACTCCTCATTTAGATTCTCTAGCTTTTTAATCACTACACTTAACGCAGAAGTCCCTAGTTTCCAAATAATTGTCTCTCCATCTCTAATGTTACAACTATTAATATTCACATAAAAATAAGGAATATCCATATTTAATAACTGCTTCTCCTCTGATTGGACTAATGTATGACTATCATACTCATGTAATTTATTAGCCATTTTTTCAAATAGTATCTGTGATTGATTACAGTATACTGGCGAAATAAGTAGTTGTCGAATTAGACTATAGTCTCTAGTATTCCGAAACAAAATTCGAGTTTGAATATCACTATGAGTCAAGTAAAGTTTTTCAAGATATTTCTTTTCCTTCACAAAAAAATAACCTAATTCTCTGAATCCTTCTTTAATGAAATCAATATATTCTGCCGCATTAAGATAATTTTTCTCTCCCATAGAATTAAGAAAATAAGGCAAATGATCTTGATTTTTAATCTGATATTTTTTCTTCTCAACATGCACATCATCTCGATTATAATTCACAACAATCTTAGCTTCGCCAATAAGAGTTCCACCAAGAACTCCACTAGTATCTCCACCGAAAATCTTATCTGCTTCAGCAATGGGAAGAAGACCTGTTGAAAGTACTGAATTTCTACTGTTCTCTATAATTTGGAAGGTCGCTTCGTTGTTCGCTATCGTGTCAAAAGGTGTTATAGAGAAGATTGTTTCAACATCTACAAGAGTTGGAGTAATATTTGCAGATATCAAATTTTCAAAGTGTAAGTCTGAGATATTTAGAATATAGGAATATGCTAATAGGTAACCTACTCTACGATAAAACTCTTCGGCTTCTTTTTTTGAATTTAATGGTCTGCTAATTATAAATTTTTCCCAAAAATATTCTTCTTTATCCAAAAATTGAGGAATAAAATGGATTTTTTTGCCCAAATAAGCACTAACTCTAGCATCTAAAAGATTCAAAAGAAGATTTGGTTTAGATGATTTCTTTTTAAAAACAACTTTTTGCTCCTGATAAGTTACAATACACACCCCGTTACCGTTATGAATATCTCCTGTCACTTTAAGCTTAATAGCATCTATATTAGGAATTAGGGAGTTACTACTAATGTAATCTTGATCTACTAATTCTGAAAAATCTTCAATAAATCTATTTTTCACATATTCCATTAAGTCTAAGTATTTCTGGATGCTGAGTATAACACGATGATTTATATCCGAGAAACGTTGCTCAATTTCATCTAATATTATTCCTTTCTTACATAGGACATTATTAAAATAATCATAACGTATCTCCGATGAGGAACCTACCAAGCTTTCTTCAATTCTTTTTTCATTGATTAAATAGATTAGCGTTGGTCTGTAATAATCAGAAATTTTTTTCTCAATATCTTTGATAATATCACTATTCTCTAGTAGTAATTCTGGAAAATATTTTTCAATAAATACTTTTGGAAAGCTGTCAAATTGGCTATATAGAATTTCTTTCTCATTCATACTACTATCCTCCCGCGACTAACAACATGTAAAAATGGCTTGTAAACTGTTCCAACGACATTCTGCAGAAATTGTATTAACACCGTGCCCCTTGCCGCCTCCTAAAAGTATATCTAATTCATCAATTTGAATCTCTTGCAATACATTTACTGCCTCACAACACATTTCTTTATTAATTCTCATAACATTTAACCTCTTTCTTATATTAGGCACTTAATAATTATGTTCCCTATACGATGATTTTAATACTGTTACTTAAAGATAACTTTAAGAAAAAATTAATTTAAAATAAATTTATAATCTATACAAATCAAATAGAGTACTATATCTAATATCTACCAATTCATATCCTCTCATTCACTATAAATTAGTAAAAATCAAGAACTACTTTATCTATCCTTTTCTATTTTTTAGCGAATTCTCCCCCTGACTCCAAGCTTTATTCAAAAACTATACATTCTCACTATATCTACAGAATAGACAAAAGAAAAGACAAACCTCAAATAGTTCTTGGGTCTGTCTGTAATTTTTAAGAGGAATACCCTCTTTTGAGTAACTTCAAAGATACCTAATCGCACAATATTATGAGCAACATGTAAAGAAGAATTGGAATGAATTCATGTGACATTCATGCGAAATAGTTTTAAATACTCCATTCTTTCCAGCACCAATAATTTGCTCTAATTCATCAAGACTTACTTCCTGAATCGTATTCATTAGTTCATATTCTTTTTTCATGACAGCTACCTCTTTTCTATAAAATCTTTATGAACAACATGTAAAGAAGAATTGGAACGAATTCATGTGACATTCATGTGAAATGGTTTTAAATACCCCGTTCTTACCCGCACCAATAATTTGGTCTAACTCTTCAAGACTTATTTCCTGAATTGTGTTCATTAGTTCATATTCTTTTTTCATAGTATTTACCTCTTTCTATTTTAAATATCGGCAATCTAGATATCTTCTTTGTTACAAGTTTATCTTACAATGGCATCTTAAAGCTTGGATAAAGAAAACATAAATTTATCTTTAAGATTATCGAATATGAAATGTTCACCTTTTATCTAATAGCTTTATTTATGGTATAATTAAGTAAACTTTTGGAGGTGAAAACATGAGTTTTGAAGCACAATTATTAAATAAACACATATTGATTGTGGATGATGATACAGCGTTAAGTGAATCAATTAAAGAGGTACTTGTGAGTCGTGGTTTTAAAAATATTAGTCGCGCTTATAGTATTAGTGAAGGAATTGATGTTTTTTCGGTATCCCATATTGATCTAATTATTTTAGATGTCATGCTCCCAGACGGAGAAGGCTATTTACTCTCTCAATATGTGAGAAAAATCTCAGATATTCCAATTCTATTTTTGACTGCTAAAAATAATCCTGACGATGAAATTAGAGGACTTGATTCGGGAGGAGACGACTACGTTACAAAGCCCTTCTTACCTAAATCTTTAACGTATCGTATTATTGCACTGTTAAGAAGAGCTTATAAAGATGAATCTGAACTCATTGAACTAACTGACTGTATCATTGACTTGAACAATGCCAGTGTTAAGAAAAGTGGTCAAAATCTATCGCTAACACCTACAGAAATTCAAGTTCTTCGAAAATTATATGCTAATAAAAATTACATAGTCTCTACTGAAACAATTTGTGATACAATTTGGGGACTTGAGAGCTTTGGATATGAGAAATCTCTAATGGTACATATTCGAAATATCCGAGAAAAGATAGAACTTACCCCCTCTAAGCCTAATCACCTAATTACTGTCAAAGGACTTGGATATAAACTTGTTATTTAGATAATTTAAGGTATAACCCATGAATGTTTTCAAAAAAAATATACTAAAGTTTATTCTATCGTTTATTTTTATCATCATAGTTGATGTAATACTTTTAGTTACTGCAGCAAATTATATTCGTAGCCAACAATCTGCATCAAACATCATCGAAACAGTGTCGTCTGAAATTGTTTTAACTAATGGAAATTATGTTGTCAGTCCGATAGCCAAACAATTAATTGATGAAAATAATTTATGGATGATGATTATTGATAAGAACAGTGGCAAAGAAAAATTCAATATTGACAAACCCAAAGATATAGCTAATCAATTTAATTTTGCAGATGTTGTTCGTTTCTCTAGGTTCTACTTAAAAGACTATCCTGTATTTACTCAAATAAAAGACAATGATAACGATATCTATATTATTGCATTTCCAAAAGATAGTATTATTCGCTATGGTAATAATTATTTTGATTTGAATCGAATTCAAATTTTTCCAATCATTATTGTATCAATGATTTTTGCTAACATATTGTTCTGTTTATTTTTATATATCTACAGTGTTACCTTCCTAAATCGAAATATTAAACCGATTATTAACGCAATTGTAAAACTACCAAATGGAGGAAACACACAAGTTAAATCTGTACAGGAACTAGATAAATTAACACTTGCTATTAACTCAGCCAATCAAAAACTTCGTGAAAATGAAGAATTTAAGGAAAATTGGATTTCTGGAATTGCACATGATATCAAAACACCACTTTCAGTAATTGTATCAAACACATCCCTAGCGATTGAAAAAACTGATAATGATCTATTACTTAAGTATCTAAAGCCTACCCTAGTTGAAAGTCATTATATCCAAAACCTTCTTAATGATTTAAATATATTTGCCCGATTAACAAATGGTAATCTGATATTAAATCGAGAAATTGTATACATCGTTCCATTTTTTAAGGAGATTATTATCCAAATTATTAATCAAGAGATTTGGCATGACTTCAATTTTGAATTCACTTCTGACGACGGTTTGTTTAATCAAAAAACGTACGTCGAAAAATCTTTGATATCGAGAATTATTCATAATCTGATTTATAATTCTGTGCTTCATAATCCTTCTGGATGCGATATTCAAATCATTCTTAAGCATCTATCAAATAATACATTTTCAATTACCGTACGCGATAACGGAATAGGGGCCTCTCCCAACAGACTTAACAACATTAATAAAATTGAAGAATTTAGCTTTGATATTTCTGGTGTTCGTAGAAGTGGTATAGGATTGAAAATTACTAAGCAAATCGTTGATTTGCATCATGGTGATATGGTTATCACCAGTCAACTGGGTGAATACTTCCAAACAACTATAACTTTAGACACTGTTAATTAACTTGAAAAGGCAACTGTTTTCTATACAGATTTTATAAGTTCTATTTTTATTTTAAAATCGCCACAGAATAATAATGCTGCGATGAGGTTTTGCATATTCTTACCGTTTTTGACATCTCTAAACAATAGATTATTGGCAACCTCAAAGATAATGACCTCATGGGCAGAACAAGTTAAGTCCTGCATGGACAACTCACTCGCTGTCCTTTCTCTCTGGTAGCCTGAATTAATTCAGCATTATCATTATAAATTGACGATAATAAATATATTATTTGTCCTTAAATATCTATAAAATAAATTTAAAATGTCGAGATAGTTACATTGCCAGCATTTCTATTACTGTAATGAAATCTCCGTATCAAACTTTTGATTAAAGCCTTTACCAGTATTCAACATTTTTACAAATGTTTCTAATCTTTTTATGAGTCTCTCATACTCACCAATATGGTGACCTAGTTCCTCTTGCAATGCTCTTATTTCTTCAGTCACTTGTTCTAATGAAGTTGATTCTGTCAAGTTCAGTTTTGAAAAGTCATGTCTTGCAAGCTTTCGACTGCTCACATCCTCGCTCTTCAAATTGATAAGCACTTCCGCCATCTTATTTAAGTTGGCGATTTTTTCATTAATTTGATTTAGTTTTATATCTATCTCTGCTATTTCTTTTACTAACTCGTCTTTAATGTCTTGGTATTTCTTATCTGCTTCAGTTAATTCAATGAAGAGGTTAATCTCAGTAATCTTTTCCTGTAGACTCTTAACTGTAGGTCTTCTGTATGGTATTACTCGACTATCGTTGGTTAGCTGTCTTATCAAGGTTCGTCCTTTGACATACTGATTCTTATCCGAATGTTCTTTGTTATAGACAAAGTATGAAGTTGTCTCACGTATAAAAATTTTATATTTTGTCTGATTCTCTTCTTCCAGAATATCTAATTGATAATTGGGAATAAAAACAAGACCGCTCTGCTTAATACCAAAAGACACTTTGATATAAATGCCCTCATCAACTTGCTTCTCTATTTGGTTCTCTGCAAGTTCCACTTCAAATTCATGAACAGAATCTCTCTTTTCCTTAAATGTCTCAAAGAATTCTTCAACCTCTTCAGTGGATACCTTATCCTTATCTCGTTCTTCTTGGAAAGCATGGTACTGTTCCTGTAAATTCTCTAATCCTTCTGAAGCAATGACTTCCTTATTTTTAAAATAATTTTGAAAAAATTTGACATCATATAATTTCTTATCACTTATTTTTTGATGACCCAAACTTATCTTTTGATTATCTTCTTCCAGGATAAAAGTTACATTTTTTTGTTTTAAGTCAATGGTTAGATTAAATTCTTTTGCTTTTGTTATTAACTCTTCTAAAGAATTGACACGGTTCAACAAAAATTCTAAACGACTTTCAATCTCTAGCTTAGCAAAATGCGTTCTAAAAAATTCTTCATCATATAGATCTCGTTTGCTGAGTTGGCGTCCTCGAATAGGTTTTGTCATTGCTCGATCCGTCATCATGAATCGACTATGCTTTTGACTAAAATCAATCTGAACATGCAACTGCTTTGCTTTCTCTAAAAAATCATCAAACGATTTAGATTGCTGCAGCAAAAAATAAAGACGTTGTTTCAATTCAAACTTATGACTAGACTGCCTATATTTTTGATAGTCACGGTAAGAAAAACTCTTCTCAATAATTTTCGCCCCAGCAACTTTAGAAATACGGTCTGAAATCATACGGAGGTTTCGTTCCAAGGCATAGTTCCATATCAACTTTTTATCTGAATTGCGGTCAATAGAGTTGATTAGGATGTGATTATGAACATGATCTTTGTCTGTGTGAGTTGCTACGATAAACTTAAAACGACCTCCTGTCAATTCCATCATGGTCTCATAACCAATGCGGTTAATTTCTTCAGGTGTCAGATTATCTTCAGGAGAAAATGATTGGATGAGATGATGGGCATGAATAGTTTGTTGATATTTTTCTTGTCGGTCATTTCTGGATTCGTACAACCTGTCGTTATTAGTAAAGTTAACATTGTACATTTCTACCATTTCTGCATGGCTAGGGAAGTCTAAGTAATTACTCATGCCAAAATCAGATACTAATTTTAGATTATCCGTTTTTTCTGGATTGAGGATATATTTAATCAAACGTCTACGGTATTTTTTACCATGTGTCGCAAAGTGTTTAGTGACTACCATAAAATTCCCTCAGTCTATTAACTTCAACTTGAAAATCTTTCTCTACTCCAGTAATTAACTCACTAATTCCCTTACTCAATTCTTGTAATTGTTCCTGAGAAATCAGATGGCTCTGATTGATAGCGCGCGCAATTTGATTAATATTATTTCCAATCCGTCTCAATTCAAAAACTAACTGGTCATAGGTATCCGTGTTAATTGTGATAAAAGCCATATTGGGATTAAGCAAAACTTTTCTGGCATAGACTGAGAAATTTTGACAATTGCTCTTAGCAATCCGTTCATTCAATTGGTGTAATTCTGGATCAGTTAGAAATACTTTTTTGAGATTGGTACGATAGCGATAAACCATTACATCCTCCTAACCCATATATTTTTCACGGAACTCACGACTGAGTGGCTGCACTTGATTCACTTCTGCAATCAATTCTTGAACACAAGTCAATAAGATTGAGACGTGCTCTTGAGTCACTTGATGATTTTCTCTTGCGACAACCAGAACTTCATGCACATCTCGACTAATCTGTTCAAACTTTTGAGACTGCCAAAGGGAGAACCAACTTTCAAAAATTCTATCCTGATAATTCTTTTTCAATAAATTTTGACGAAGAAATTCTGAGAAACTATCCACTTTTTGTTCCCTCATCATTTCTTTTATCTGTTTTTCTTCTTGTCTCGTAATTCTAAATTGCTTTCGGATTGACTTAATTTCTTGTCCCATTCTGATATCCCTTCAACATTCTACTTGTCTGACAGTGTAAGTCTACCTCACATTGTCAGTACGCTTCCTAAAGACCTCACTTGCTTCTTGTTCGGTCTTTGCGAGCTCAGATATTGTGTCCACAATATCCCAAAAATCATATCGCCAGCCTATCAAAACCTTCTAGTTTTGACAGCCAACGATAAGATAACTTGGTGACTTCGCCCCCAAACCCCCATAGAAAATCAAAAATTGATTTTCTATGAATGATATTAGGATAACAGGGAAGATTTGGAAAAGGTATCACAGGATATACAATATGTAGACTACGTTATTTATAAAATCATAAATTAAAACACAAACATTAATAATTTAGACAGCAACAATCTCTAAAATTACTAAATTTTCATAAGAAACTTCTGCAATATGTTTTATATTTCAAAAATAATACTGTATAATATTATTCAAGTAAATGACAGGAGTGATAATAATTGATAACTATTTCTAAAATAAATAGCAATGAAGTCAAATATCTTTGTAACGATATTTATATGAACATGAAAGCAAAATACCGAATAAACTTAAACAAGTGGTGTTCAAAACATGTTGCCCCCGTATTGCAAAAAGTTTTAAACAAAAGTATATCTGACAAACCATTTTTAGACATTATGTTACTTTCCCATGATGAAATAGAAAAACTAATTGAAGATTCGACAATCATCAATTTAGATTACCAGTACAGTATAAAAAGCAATAAAAAAATTAAAGGAAATAAATCGCTATCAATTAAAGATTATCTAATTGGTAATGTATATAAAGCTATAAGTAAGCCCGCTAGACGGAAAAAAATTCTATCTATAACTAATTTGTCGGTATGTCCTTATTGTAATCGGAATTTTATGAACTCTTCCGATAATAAAAACACCTGTGAATTAGACCACTTTTGGTACAAATCAGAATTCCCTATTTTTGCCGCTTCGTTCTATAATTTAATTCCATCTTGTCCAAGTTGTAATAGAAATAAAGGTACTAAAATTTTTCATTTATCTCCATACAATCATAAAGTTTCAACTGATAATAGAATTACTTTTAGTTGGATGCCAAAAAATGGGGATTTTTTATATAATCATCATTCTATTGTGATTAGGGCTAAAACTCATGATTCTTTTTCTCATGACTATGCTTTATTAGATTTAAATGAATTATACCAAATACATACCGACTTGGTTCAGGATGTATTATTAAAACAAATTTTCATACCTGAATTCTATTTAAATGAAATTTGTAGTATTCTCTCATTATCTAAAAATGACATTGATAGATTATATACTGGTGTATATACTACTGAAAAAGATTACAACAAAAGACCCTTATCAAAATTAATTTCTGATATATATTCTGAATTAGGCTATTTCGAGAGGTAAAAAATGAAGCTACTGGGTTTAATATTTCGTGATTACGAGAATTTTATTTGCAATCAAATATTTAATTTCTCAGACGAGTACATTGTAAATTATGATTGGAATGAGACGATAACAATTAATAAAAATCCAGAATATATCGCTAATTTTTATGGAGAAAATATTACAAATATTACTGCAATTATCGGTATAAATGGTGTTGGTAAAACATCCCTATTAAACTTTCTAGGATTTAAATTTTCAGAACGCAAGGAATTTTTAAGTAAATATGAATATTTTATTATTTATGAATTAGATGAATCTATTTTTATTGAATTTAATAATCATAGTAGTAAAATTAAACAAATAATATTCAATGATATAACTATAAGAATTGATGATGGACTCCTTATTGGAAGCACAAGAAGTCTTTTTTTCAAAAAACAAGGAGATGAATATTCAATTGTTGATAAGTATCCTCAAGGAAATATAAACTATTTTTTCAAAAAGTATTATCAATATAGTTTCAATGAAAATGATGATTTCGTTGATACTTTATTTGGTAATAAATTAATCACTAGAAAATTATTTTCCACTCCTTCTGATTACAATACAATTAGAGCATTTAGATTTTTAAAAGTAAATGATTTTATTAATGATAACAAAATTTTAAAATATAGAGTTTCGCACTGGTCTTTTGAAAACCTACAAACCTTATTAGTTGAGAAAAACATTTATGAGGAAAGCATTATTGAATTAATTAATGATTTCTCAAATAATAAAAAAAATTATGTATTAAGTCGATTTATAAATCAAATAGTCGCTTTTTTTATAAATTTAATGCTTATCTTAAAAGAAGTTTATCATTTTTGGAATAAAGATATTGAAAAAATACTATTATCACAAATAAAGAAATATTTAACTTTCGATTTGAATATTATCCAAATAAATGATTTAAATCTAGAAATTAATGATAGTTCCAACTTCTTAAAAGCTTATTTTAAAAGAGAACCCACAAAAATTGATGAGTACAATAATTACCAAATTACAGATTTCATTAATTTTTCATTGGAGACCATCCAATTTTTGTGGAATGCTTCCGAACAAATTGAAATTAATAATAATTCATTTATTCTTGATTGTGCTCCAGAGCATATAGTAATTACAGATTTTCTCAAGAGTTATCAAAAAATATTGAATTGTAACACCACAAACCCTAATGGTATAATTATATTCACTGAAAATAATTTATTTATAAATTTACATGAACTTTCATCCACAGGAGAAGAAAGTTTAATTAGATTATTAGCTCAATTGATTGAACTAATATCAACAGCGGAAATTGGAAATCATATAATTTTAATTGACGAGATTGATGAATCTTTTCATCCTTCTTGGTCTAGCAGAATTATACAACTATTAACTTTATGCTGTAGTTATTTTGCAGATTTTGAAAATCCTTTATACAAAAATCCAACTTTCCAATTTATAATTTCCACCCATTCTCCATTTATATTATCTGATATTAAAAATAGAAATGTGCTTTATTTAGAAGAAAAGTTAGGTAAAGTAACGACAAAACAAATTAATACATTCTCTAAAAACATACAGAGAATAGTATACGAATCAATGGAAATAAACGATATCTATGGTAGCTTTGCACAAAGTAAATTAAATAAAATTATAAATATACTCAATCAACAAACTATTTCCCCAATAGTCATTGAAAAAATTAAAATTGAGATACAAAATATCAATGAACCAATAATACGTGACAAACTCAATCAAATGGTATCTGAAAAAGTGTCATCTTCTGATAAAAAAATTGAATCTATAATTTCTAATCTATCAAACGAAGAACGTGAACTTCTGAAAAGTAAATTATAACCACCTTAACTTAATACGTTGTTTCACACAAAGGTAATTATTGCTATTAGATTAATCTTACCTAAGTTTAAGTAGATTCTCCTCTCCTACCTGACTTCTCTCTCCAAACAATTATTCTTGACGGATGCTAGCTGCTGAAGCCTTATCATCCATCTAAAAATGACGTAAGTTCAATCTTGTTAATAGATTTTTGAATACACTCAAAAATAACTGACAGTTCCAACTATAGTGCATTATCAACGAGACTGTTCACTATTAGGTCATGAAGTTCTCTAGTATTCGCTCGTGTCTAGTCGAGATTAATAGCATATAGTCCTTTATTTTAGATAAGGATGCTATGGTTTACAAGGAAAGCTTGACGAGTGACTTCTTTGTGGAGTGGTTCAAAACGCAACTCCTGCCTGCTTTGAAGACATTTCATGTTATTGTCATGGACAATGCTAGTTTTCGTCCCAAGAACATCTTGGATGAACTCTGCATCCAAGATAACACTTTTTCTTACTCCTACCGCCTTATTCACCAGATTTGAATCCTATTGAGCAAGCTTGGGCTATCTTGAAAAAGAAAGTGACGGATTTATTAAGGGAAGTCCCAAATATTTTTGAATGTTTGGAGCGCTTTTTTAAAACTAATTGACTATAAAAAAAAACGATTCAAAATCATTAGAGAATATAATTCTAAAATTGAAATTTTTCGTGCTAATTCTATGAAATCTTGATTTTCTAATAAATTTGTACTTATTTCCTTCAAACTACACAACTCTATAGTTGTTGTAAGTTTGTAATTAACTCAAAAGTATTCGATATAATTTCAAAACAGTGTTTTAATTTATAGTTGGCCAATATCATTTAATTTTAACTAAAAAATCATTATACAAATCAATCTACTAAAGATGAATTTATGATATACTAGTGATAATAAATAGTTATCGGTAGGAGAATGATGAATATGACAAATAAAAAAATAAGAGTATTTTTAAGCAGACCTAATCCATTTACGAATGAGCAACAATACTTTATAGATAAACTAAAGAGTACTCTAGAGAACTATAATATAGAAAGCATAACTCTACAAGCAAAGGATTATTCTCCCTATGAATCATTATCTGCTTTAAATGAAATGATAAAAAGATGCTATGGTATGGTTATCTTAGCTTTCGGGCATACGTATATTAAATCTGGAGTTTTAAAAAAGGGAGCAATTCAAGATAAAAAGTTTTTTGAATCTGACGAACAGCCGTTAGATGGGAAATGGATTACTAGTTCGTTTTGCCAAATTGAAGGTGCTATGGCGATCTCAAATAATATTCCTATTCTAATCATTAAGCAAAAAAATTTGCGAATTGATGGCATTCTAAAAGATGATAAAAAAATTGTATCTGTATCAGATTTTTCATTGGAGAATAAGACACAAATTGACTCTTTCTTCGAACAAATTTTAGAGAAAGAAATATATTGTTGGAAAAAATCATTGGAAGAAATATTTAATACAATTGAGGGAAATATCGTATAGAACACTTTCTAATGTGATATAATACAAACAACAATACTTTTCAAGGGAGGTATTTAGATGAAAAGAATCTTTATAAGTTTTGCCATTGAGAATGAAAATTTACGAGATTTTCTAAGGGGCCAATCAAGAAATACAAACTCTCCATTTGAATTTGTGGATATGTCTGTTAAACAACCTTGGGATTCTCAATGGAAAACTAAATGTAGAACAAGAATTAGAGGGTGTGACGGTATGATTTCTATCATTACTAGGAATACCAAGAAAGCCGATGGGCAAATTTGGGAAATGAACTGTGCTACAGATGAGGGGATACCATTACTTGCAATTTATGGGAACAAAGATCATATTGGTGCGACGATTCCAAATGAATGTGGCCATCTTCCTGTAGTAGATTGGAATTGGGAAAAGATTAGCGCTTGGATAAAACAATTGTGAGGTATAATTTATGTTAAACAACAAGGCATTAATCGTTGGTATCGATGCATATTCTCAGGCTCCGTTAGGGGGGTGTGTAAATGATGCAGAGGAGATAGCGAAATTATTGGAGGAAAACGAGGATGGTTCCCCTAATTTCAATATTAAACTAAAATGTAATATACAAACAAAAGCAGAGTTATTGGATGATCTTAATTCTTTATTTAAAGAAGGAGAATCTGACATTGCACTTTTTTATTTCTCAGGACATGGGACAGATAAGAAGGGTGGTCAAATCGTAACACCAGATTTTAATGAGTGTAATATGGGAATTTCTATGGATGATATACTTCAACTAGCAAACGCTTCAAAAAGTCGAAATAAAATTATCATCTTAGATTGTTGTTTTTCTGGGAAGTTAGGAGATTTTAGTGATAACTCACCTAATGCCAATATTGGGAAAGGTGTTACTATTCTAACAGCAAGCAATCGTGATGAGGCTGCTATTGAAGATCGAGAAACTGGTCATGGTGTGTTTACTGAATTACTAATTCAGGGGCTAAAAGGTGGAGCAGCAGATGTTGGTGGAAATATCACTCCTGCTAGTTTGTATTCTTTTGTAGATCAATCATTAGGAGCGTGGGAACAAAGACCTCTATTTAAAACAAATATTACAGGTTTTTTACCTATCAGAACTGTTGAAGCTAAAGTATCAAAAAAAGTACTACGGAAACTTCATCAATATTTTACAGAAGCTACTTCAGAATTTCAATTAGATCCATCATTTGAATTTACTAATACTCCTGAAGCAACTCATGAATATAAAGAACCTTTCGCAAAAGAAGAAAATGTTGATAAATTTAAAGAGTTACAGCTTTATGAAAGCGTAGGTTTGATCGAACCTGTTGGAGAGGAGCATATGTACTTTGCTGCTATGAATAGTAAGTCTTGCCGTTTGACACCACTAGGTTTACATTATTGGAAATTATCAAGAGATAAAAGATTTTAAAAAGGGAAGTGAGCAAAATTGCTCATTTCCCTTTAATTATTTTTAGAGTTTCATGATAATCATGCTTTAGCTCTTTACGACCTGAGCTTACCGTCTCTTCTTGCCTTTTTGTAACAGGCTTAAATTCAATAATTGATTCATCAGTACCAAATGCAATTAGGGTCAAATCTTTAATGTTTTCATTATACCAAGTATTGTCAAGATCAGTTTCTTCTCGTTTGAGAAATTGTGATTCTGTTAAGCAAGTTTTAGCAAAATGAACAGCAGAGTAGTAATACTCTTTTATTGATTCAATATCTTTTGATATACAATATTGTTTTAACAAAAGTGCACAGTAGTTTCTAGCACAATAAAGATTCCCACTTTCAAAGTTTGAGCCATTTTTGTAATATCTTCTAGCTTGTTCTAAAAATTTGCATTCTTTAGTTAGGCCAAACATTTGTTTATTTATCGCTGCAACAATCCCCAGTAAGTTTTCGTTTGTCGATGTAGCTAAATCTATGTTCTCATTAACGTATGATAAGGTTAAAAGCAAATTTTCTAGGGACAATTCTTTTTTATAGCGACATAATAGATATTGAGAAAGTATATCTTCATCAAAGGATAAGTTTAAAACTTGAAGATACTGATTTTCGGCTTCTTTAAACAGCATATTTTCCTTCAAATTTTCAGCTTTTTCAATCATTGTCCTTATAGATGCTCCTGCTACATGTACATTTTTATCTAATTGAACTAATGGTTTAATCTTATACAAATTAAAATCAAATACAGGACTATCAATATAATCGGTATTGGATTCTAGGCAAGAAATTAATATATCTTCTAATTTATCTTGCAGAGATTTTCTATAGTTTTCATCCGATACTATTTTCTTTCTATGATATCTTAATTGAGGATTCATTGAAATATCAAAAAATGGGTATTTGCTAATAGTTAGTTCTTCACAAAGTATAATTGTAGATTTTGGCCTCATTGCATGCCGAAGTCCCAACTCATAAATTGCATTTTGATTTAAAGTGCTTATATCAGCAATCACAATATCAGCTAAAAAAATAGATGTTATGAAGTTTTTATTAATAGCTAATGAAGTTGGAACTTCATCTCCTCGATATGCTTGTGTGGAGTAGACTGATTTTAAATGATTTCGAGATAATACAGGTTTTATAAACTTAAAATAAACATCGTCTAAATTCAGTTTTACTAAAGTTCCAGGAATTTTTTTAACCCCATATCCCATGACTACAAAGCATGTTTTATTACTCATCAATCATTCTCCTACCGATAACTATTTATTATCACTATACAAAGCACTCAAATAGGTTTATAATAGCATGATTATTGATAAAGGAGATTTTTATGGATTATAAACTTATTTCTACTTACTTAGATTATTGCAAAACTCATAAGCGTTTGAGTTCGCACACGATTCGCGCTTATAAGAATGATCTTATGCAATTTTATAACTCAGACTATGATAATGTCGAATCCTATATAGAACATTTGACACGATCTAACATAAAAACGAATACATTAAGAAGAAAAATTGCTTGTATGAAGGTGTTTTATAACTATCTAAAATACCAGAACATAATTGAAGAGAATCCCTTCAATCAATTGCGTTTTCAATTTAGAACTGAAAAAATATTGCCTAAAACGATTCCGTATGACATTCTGAAAAGTATTTTTTTATATTTAGAGCAGAGAGTAGTTCTATCTAAAACTGATTATCAAAAACAACACGCTGAAAGAAATCTACTAATTATTTCACTTTTACTTTCAACAGGCATCAGAATTTCTGAACTTTGCAACATTCATCTCAAAGATATTAATCTTTCCAATAAGACACTCCATATTATAGGAAAGGGTAAGAAAGAACGTATCCTATTTTTAGGAGATCAAAAAACATTCAATTTATTAGAAACATATATAAATAAAACAAGAAATGAATCAAATGATTTCTTGTTTCCAGGAAAACATTCTCTTAAACCATTGTCAGAGCAAAGTGTACGTTTAGTTATAAAGAGAATCGTCGAACAAAATAGCTTATCTAAAACTATTACACCACATATGTTTAGACATAGCTTTGCGACAATGCTTCTAGATAATGATGTAGATATTCGATACATTCAACAAATTCTTGGACACAGTTCTATATCAATCACACAAATCTATACTCACGTATCTCATTCAAAACAAAAAGAAATACTTAGTTCTTTTAATCCTGTATCAGCGATTCATTCTGAAATCGAATAAGAGAACTTTCCAAAGCCTATAGTTTAGTTCATCTAAAATTAATTTTTGTAGTTCAATCTTAGTTAATAGATTTTATACTCAACAAAAGCAACAAACATACAAAACCTCACTTTGAATCAGCATTTATACTATACTCCGTATTAAAACTCCATAATTGTTTTCTAAAATGCTGTCTTCAAATATTCTTAAATATAATAAAAAGAGATTGATAAATGAACTTAATTACTGTAAAAGCGAATCAAATCCTCCCACAATAAAATAAATTGAGAAATCTATTTCCTACTTAGGTAAATTTCTCAATTTATTTACTTATTTTTATTTTGAAAATTTGGTAAAAAGATTATCTACATTGTTTCTCATAAATATCTAATGTGATCTATTTCCAGTAGGTTACTATACTCTTATGATCTTATACTTCATTTTTAGTATTTAAATGACTACTTATTATAAGAATTCCAGTAATAAATAAGGCGATTCCTAAACGAACAAAGTTAATCGATTGTTCTTCTCCTGTTTGGGGTAAATTTTTTACTTCCGATTCTATTTTTTTAAAATTAGTTGATGCTATAAAATCTGATTTATATTCATTAAATTTACTGTAAAGTAGTTCAGGATTCTCCTGATTTTTAACACCAACCACACTATCTTTAGAATTATCCTCTATATTTTCAATAGTCTTTCCAAAAGTATCTTGTGATTTAACTACAATCTTTTTCTGTAAATTTTCGTCAGATAGTGGAATATCTTTAGGGATTTGATTTGTAATTGTTTTAATTTTAACTGTATCCTCTTTAATATCCATAGTTTGCATTGAATTCTTTGGATTTATAATATTTTTATTATCATTTTCAAATTCTCTTTTCGGCTTCTCATCAGTTTTTCCAAAATAGAGATAATCGTAAAGTTGTTGTGCAGTTATTCCTCCACCAACCCAACCAGAAATAGTTTTACCATTTTTAAAATAAATAATTGTTGGCGTTCCAGGAATACCGATTGTTTTAAAAATGAACTCTTTAGCAGAATCATCAAAATCCTCACCATCTATATCGTAATATTCTAACTTTTTATCAATCAGCATATTAAACTCTTTCAATACTCCAGAAAATTCACGACAATGATAACATGTCCCTCTTCCAAAATATAAAGTATGTTCCGAATCTTCTGAAGTGAATATCTGACGAACTTCAGCAATACTAATTTTATTAAAATCAGACACATTTGAAGCGTATTCTTCAGATGTAACTGATTTCATATCTTCAGTTTCTTTCTTAATAATTTCTTTCGTAGATTGCTGAACGTTACTTTCATTTTCTCTATCGCTAGATTTTTGTTCAGTTAAAGATTCTCCAGTGGTTTCTGTAACAGCTGGTTCTAAATTTAAAGCTGATGGCACTGTATCAGAAAATTTTGTTTCAGCACTTTCAGCCAAAACAAGATTCGGACTAATGGTAACTAACGCTACGGTACTAACTAATAAAGATTGTAATAAATACTTCTTCATAATGTGGCTCCTTTTTGATTGATAATTTTATTTTACACATTTTAAAACTAAATTTTTAAGCAAATCCTAAAAGGTAGCTATATTATACTGAAATGGTATTTTTCGCTCTGCAGAATAGAAACATCATTTGCTTTCAAAATAATGATTAACACAATCATATTTATTTGTTACAAAGATTTCTTAACTACCTCCTCTCTCAGGCTACATAAGCGTTCTATTTGTGTGTCCAATATTTTATGAACAATAGACACATACTACCATCCTACCAAACAAATAATAAAAACAGACAATTCTACTTTCAATTGTGTACCCACCCTTTCGCTCCACTTCCATTATAGAATCATCCTGACTACTATAGGATTGACTGACTTCTCATGTTTCGTTGTTACTATGCTTTCAGCTATCATCAGAATCTCACCTCAATATATAAGTTGTACATCTTTCCTCATTACTCCCGTGATTTACATATACCTATTTGAACTTTAGAGTTCTGAAATCCCTCATCTACTATCCCTTCCTCTTCCTACTACCTCATGATTATTCTGCTTACGAGTAACTATTTAGCCCACCAGTAGCGGGTGCTCACGGAGAACTTATACCTCAGATGAGATACTTGACCTGCTCGTCGTACCCAAAAAATTAGGCTAGTCAAAAACTCATTTTTAGGAAAAATAATGTGAATCTCACTACAATAAAACGCATAATATCAAGATTCAATGCCTGATAATATGCGTTTTTCTGATTTTAAAGACTTTCCCCAGCCTCTTTGATTATTATGTTGTACAAATTAGTTAAATTAAAACTAATTACGCATATCAAATAACGCTTCATTTGAACCTCAACTTTCTATATCGTAGAAAAAAGATCCAGTTCCTTCACAAAAGGCTATGATAGCTTCACCAAGTTCTATTATACAAATCCCAAAAAGTCTTGAAAACGTCCAGAATAATTATAATCTGATTCCCCAAAATATGATCTAGACACAATTACTTAATATCATTCTGCATTACTAGTTTAATTTGATACAGTGCAAATCGAAAAATTATCAGCAATAATAAAAAGCCATTTCCAAAAAACAAGAAATACATTGCTAAATCACTCTTTAAATAGTATAGAAACCAAATAAGTATCCAAAGTATGCTCATTTTTATAAAGATATTACTTACTATCCATTCAATCTTTAGCAAGAGATGATTAACTACATTCATTATAACATTCTCCATATTTCCATCCTCATCATATCTATAGCTCAATCACTTTACTACTACGTCTCAAAATAATTTACTATTATATACTGTAAGTAAAACGCTAACACTGTACTGGCCCCCCAAAGTTAGATTTTTCTGTCTAACTTTGGGGGCCAGTACACACATTCAAATATTAAATTTGGTAGCATTTTATTTTGAAGACAGAATATCAATCAATTCTAATCAATGCAAAACAAATATTCTTCCCGCACAAGAATTCTATTTATGAACCGAATACATAACCCCAAAATCCACCATAGATTGCTCCACCAACAGCGCATGCTGCAATGACATACGGACCAGCAGGAGCACAAGACATCGCCGCTTCTACAGCACCTGCCGCCCCCGAAAGAACAGCATTTCCCTCACGTTGTCCTCCACCTAAAACACAGGACAATTCTTCATTTTTTAACTCCATAAAATGCATATTTAATTTATTCATACGTAACCTCATTTCTTTTTTGAAATATGTAATTCGATATTATTTGAGCTAATAATGTATACTACCGTGAATAATACTACAAATATATGAGTATAAAATAATACAGAAGACGAATTATAGCCATCTATAACAACAAAGATAATTGATAGTAGTAATAGAAAAAAAGTAGGTACTGAAATCTTTTTAATAAATTGCTTGTATCGATTAAAGCATAGTTCAGAACTAATGTTTCCTCTCTTCTTATTATGCGTTAATAAGTGAATCAGCAACTCAAAAAACACACTTCCTACAGAAAAAACTAAAACTTCGCTTATTGTAACATTTAGAACTATTCCAAGCGCACCTATTATAAAAAAGGACGTAAAAAGAGCTAAAATTAGTCTAAATTCCCCACTTTCCATAAACTAACCTCTTTTCTACAAAGATCTAGCGATACCCCATATAGCTGTGCAATATTGTGCTCCTAAAATACCTCCAGCCCAAGTTCCAGCTCCTGGTGCAACCAAACTACCAATCGCTGCTCCTGCTAATGTGCAAATTCCTGCCGCCTTAGCAACTTCACCTGCACTAACTGTTCCTCCCTCAATGCTAGCCAGCATTTCAGTATCCAAAACATCAAATTGAGTCGTTGTTTTTGTTTCCATGAGGAATACCTCCATATTAATTTTTATTATTTTTGTCGGATTGCAATCTTGACATTTTTAGTATATCAGAATAAAGACTGCTTTTTCCGCGAAGTCTTTAAATGTACGATTTTCATCATGAAACGTATTTTTTTCATAATTTGTAACCATTCATGATTAAAAATATGCCGTTAAAAAATGGTGTTAACTAATTTTCAAAACCAAAAACACCATTCAAGATATTATATGAGCCATTTAAGATTTGAACAATTTTTCTACCTATTTTTTGTCATAATAGTCTTGTAAATAAAAAGAAAGGATTTGACAAATGACATCTTACAAACGGACCTTTATCCCTCAAATAGACGCTAGGGACTGTGGAGTTGCCGCTTTAGCGTCTATTGCCAAGTTTTATGGTTCTGACTATTCCTTAGCTCATTTGCGAGAACTAGCTAAAACAAATAAAGAAGGAACGACCGCTCTTGGTATCGTCAAAGCAGCCAAAGAAATGAGTTTTGAAACAAGAGCCATTCAAGCGGATATGAGCCTCTTTGAAATGGAAGACATACCTTATCCTTTTATCGTTCATGTTAATAAAGAGGGCAAACTACAACACTACTACGTTGTCTATAAAAATATAAAAGACCATCTTATCATTGGTGATCCTGACCCTAATGTCAAAGTAACAAAAATGACCAAGGAGAGATTTGCTTCTGAATGGACAGGTGTAGCTATCTTTCTGGCTCCAGCTCCCAGCTATAAACCTCATAAGGATAAAAAAAATGGATTGATGAGCTTTCTCCCATTAATTTTCAGGCAACGCTCACTTATTTTTTATATCGTGTTAGCTAGTCTCTTGGTGACTCTTATCAATATTGGTGGCTCTTACTACCTTCAAGGGATTTTAGATGAATACATTCCTAATCAGATGAAATCAACCCTAGGTATTATCTCCATTGGCCTGATTATCACCTATATCCTGCAACAGATGATGAGTTTCTCACGAGATTACCTCTTAACTGTACTTAGTCAGCGATTAAGTATTGATGTTATTCTTTCTTACATTCGCCACATTTTTGAACTCCCCATGTCTTTCTTTGCGACACGGCGAACTGGTGAGGTCATCTCTCGTTTTACAGATGCCAATTCAATCATTGACGCTCTAGCTTCGACGATTTTGTCACTCTTCCTTGATGTCTCTATCTTGATCATTATTGGTAGTGTACTCTTGGTACAAAACACTAACCTCTTCCTTATTTCACTGATTTCAGTTCCTATTTACATCATCATTATTTTTGCTTTTATGAAGCCCTTTGAGAAGATGAATAATGATGTCATGCAGAGCAATTCCATGGTAAGCTCTGCTATTATTGAAGATATCAATGGTGTAGAAACTATCAAATCCCTAACTAGTGAAGAAACTCGATACCAGAAGATTGATAGCGAGTTTGTGGATTATTTGGACAAATCTTTTAAACTTAGTAAATATTCTATCCTACAAAGTAGCCTTAAACAGGGAGCTCAACTCATACTGAATATTGTTATTTTGTGGTTTGGTGCTCAAATAGTTATGACAGGTAAAATTTCCATTGGACAATTGATTACGTTTAACACACTCTTATCTTACTTTACTAATCCCTTGGAAAATATCATTAACCTCCAAACAAAACTTCAGTCTGCAAAGGTAGCCAACAATCGTCTTAATGAAGTTTACTTAGTCGAATCTGAGTTCAAAAACACTCAGACCTTAACCGATTCACAGTTTCTGGCTGGTGATATTTGTTTTGAAGACATTTCATATAAATATGGTTTTGGACGCGACACCCTAAATAACATAAATCTAACTATCAAACAAGGTGATAAGGTCAGTATAGTGGGAATTAGCGGATCAGGGAAAACGACCTTGGCTAAAATGATTGTCAACTTCTTTGAACCTTACAAGGGACGAATCACTATTAACAACAATGATCTCAAAATGATTGATAAAAAGGTTCTTCGACAACACATCAACTACCTACCTCAACAAGCTTATATTTTTAGTGGATCAATCTTAGAAAACCTGACCTTGGGAGCTAATCAAATGATTAGTCAAGAAGATATTATCAAAGCCTGTGAGATAGCAGAAATTCGCCAAGACATCGAACAAATGCCTATGGGATACCAAACAGAACTATCAGATGGAGCTGGATTATCAGGTGGTCAAAAACAACGGATTGCTTTGGCTAGAGCCTTACTGACTAAAGCTCATGTTCTTATTCTTGATGAAGCAACCAGCGGACTTGATGTTTTAACTGAAAAAAAGGTTATTGAAAATTTGATGGCCATGACTGACAAGACCATCATCTTTGTTGCCCATCGTCTTAGTATATCTGAACGAACTAATCAAGTCATTGTCCTTAACCAAGGGAAAGTTATAGAGACTGGTTCTCATCAAGAATTGATGACCAAACAAGGTTTCTATCATTATCTATTTAGCAAATAAGGAGACTTATCATGAACCCAAAGCTATTTAAAAGTGCAGAATTTTATCAGCGCCGCTACCATAATTTTGCGACACTCTTAATTGTCCCATTAGTCCTATTACTAAGTTTCTTGATTATCTTCTCTCTATTTGCCCAAAAAGAAGTCACCGTCACATCGAGAGGAGAGATTACACCAACTCAAGTCATCGCTTCAATTCAATCAACTAGCAATAACACCATAACAACTAATAATCTGTCCAATAACCAATTGGTCAAAAAAGATGACGTCGTTATCAAATACGCTGAAACAATGGAGAAATCCCAAAAACAAGCTCTTGAAAAACAGCTAGCTACCCTAAATCGGCAAAAAACTGGAATCGAGACTCTAAAAGCAAGCCTGTCACAAGGAAATAACCTCTTTACAGGAGAAGATGAGTTCGGTTATATTAATACCTTTAACAACTTTATCACACAATCTCAAGATATAGAGTTAGGTATCTCTAAAACCAATGCAGAGGTTAATAATCAACTAGCTTTAGCAGGAAATACCGCCACTGCTATAGAGAAACAAATCAATAATATCTACAAACAAATAGCAGAGTATGAGGAACTTAGTCAAGCTATCACTAATAAAAGTTCGAGTTTGTCGGCTAGCAATCCACACAAAGCTACTTTAAATTCCTACTTAGTCCAATCCCAGCAACAATCTCAGCAAGGATTAGATGATCAATATCTTTCTCAAATTAATCAGAGTATCTCAAGTCTAAAATCCTCTATCGCTAGTCTTAATATTCAACGAGCAGGTACAGGAAGTGTTGCGACTTACGATAGTAGTTTAGGAACCAAAGTAGAAGTCCTACGAACCCAATTTCTACAATCGGCATCTCAACAGCTGACAACTGTTGAAACACAAATCACAGAGCTAACAGCTCAACTTGGGCAAGCAAATGTTAACTTTGAACACAATACTATTAAATCCCCAGGTACAGGAATCATTCATTTAAATAGTGAATTTGATGGAAAAACTCTAATTCCAAACGGTAGTGAAATCGCCCAAATTTACCCCAATATTCAAGAAACTAAAGAGGTACTTATCACTTACTATGTCACTTCTGAGTATGTCCCTTTACTTAAAGAAGATCAGGTCGCACGTCTTAAACTAGAAAAAATCGGAAATCAAAGCATCACAATAATTGGGAAAATAAATTCTATTGATAGAACAGCAACAAAAACTGAACAAGGAAATCTTTTTAAAGTGACTGCACTAGCCCAACTACCAGATAAAGACAGTAACATCATACAATATGGTTTACAAGGCCAAGTAACGAGTATCATTGCAAAAAAAACTTACTTTGATTACTATAAAGACAAAATCCTCAATAACTTATAGATAACACTTTATAATCATATAGGTACCTTTTGGGATTTTCAAAAATTTTTTTAAATCTTTTATTTATAATTAGGATATAAACGAAGGAGGTCTAAATAATGGACAAAAAACAATTATCTCTAAAAAAATTTCCAACAATAAGTTCTGAAGATCTGTTAAAGATTTATGGAGGAAACCTCTGGAAAGATTTTGATAATCTTATGCTTAACAAGCACAGATATTCTCGATTTCTTAACTAGTCAAACCTTTAATTATAGACAAAAAAACATTAAACATAATTGACTATTTGTCAACTGTAGTAGTTTTTTATCAGCTAGCATCTGTCGTGAGAACTAGTTAGTGAAGCTGGGCAAAAATCACTTTTAACTATCAAAAAAACGAGCATTTCTGAATTGAGGAAATGCTCGTTTTTTTTGATATCATGATTTATAATTAAAATAAGAAAAAACAATTATAAATCCATTACAATGTATAAAGATTATAACACAAATCAATTAAGTTTAGAAGTAAATCTTGCCTACGATATTCCAACAACTCACGAATCGAGAATGATCATCCTCTTTATAGACAGTATCCCTAACTAAGTGTTACTGGAAGAGACCTCTTATACTGCCTTTCATCCAACTATGCTCATGAAGATAACATTGTACGCTTATTTCCGTCAAGTGTTCTCCGAACATAAAATCGTTCAAGTAAATGAGGAAGTGATTCCCATGAAATTGTTTAACCAAGATACCTATGTTAACTATAAAACAATTAATAATATTGATAAATTAAAACGTATTATAAATTTCATATAGAAGTATATAATATTATTGTGAAACTTTTTATATAGAAAATATGTTTAAAAATCTAATTTTTAAACTAGAACTATTTCACATTTAAATGTCTATAAAGCTATAACAAAAGAGCCCCTCCTTAAAATATTCAATAGAATATCCTAAGAATGATAGTTCTTTTAAAGTTCTATTTCCAAAATCTGTGTAAAGACATAATTTTTACTTGTGGTTTTCAAACATACATTTGGATAAGATTTTAAGATTCTTCGAACATTGGCCAATCCTATACCCCGTCCTACTCCTTTTGAAGAATTGTCACGCTTGAATATATCTCTCAGTTCGATCTCTCTTTCTAAAGTAGAATTTTTAACAATCATGACTAATTTATTCCATTCTCTATCTTCAAGGAAACAAACTGCTATTCCTCCCTCTGCTGCGGACTCTATAGCATTATCTAACAAGATAGAAGTAATTGTTAAGAAGTCAATTTGTTCCATATTTTTTATAGAGAACTGTTCACTAATCTCCAGGGAAACTAGAACAGATAAGTTTTGGGCCTCCGATAACTTAGATAATAGTAAACTCTTTAGCGCCAAATCATTGATATTTCTTAGTTGTGCCACATCAAAACGTTTACCTTTTAATTTTTCACCAGAGTTTTTTAAAACACTATCATAAATTTGAGAAACCAGATTAATATCTTTTTGATCTATACCTATTTTTAAGCTTGACAAAATATTAACATAATCATGTCTAAAGCTTCTAATTTCTTGATACAGCCCTTCAACTTGTTGACTATAATTGCTAAGATTTTGCAATTGAATTTCTTTTTGTAAAACAACTTGCTCCTGTAATTCTTGAAGTAATTTTCTATCCAAGAGATTAATAAAACAAATAAACAATAAAAAGTAAACTGCTGTCAATAATTCTTTATAATCTAACATTCTATCCTGGCTTATTTTATCAATGTAGTTCATATAAGGCGGTAAGATAAAATAAGTAAGCATTAAAATATCCGCAGTAATTAAGATAAATTTTGTTTTTCTATCCAAGTTCTTTATTTTTAAATGACTAAAATTATATTGAAAGAGACTAATAAGAAAAAACACAATAATTTCAGCTAATAAAGAGAAAATCATTATTCCTAGATTAGTTTCATATAGTCTATTCAATATTGGAATGTTATAAATTACAAAGAAACCTAAAAAATTTTTGATGACATCCCAAAATCCAAGTGGAAATAATGAGTAAAAAAGTAATAAAGAGACCTTATTTCTTAATTTACCAATAGACAAAGTATATAGGATAAAAAAGGTAGGATATATTAATAATGACCCAAAAGAATAAAATGCAGTTGATTCAAATACAACAATAAATAGTAATGTTGAAAGATAGTACAGAATAATGGATACTACTACTTTTTTTAGGTTTAATCTCTCATCTACAACCTTAGAATGGATACATAATAATAGAAAAACACCTATAATATCTAGTAAAAATATCATCTAAATCTCCTTAGTCATGAAGTCTTTCGATAGCTTTCATAAGTGGACGAATTTTTAATCTAGAGACAATCATGACCACCCGTCAAACGGGTGGTTTGTCCCAGGGCTATAAGCCCAAATTACCAGCCAGCGCCTAAAGACGCTGGCTTTCACTTTGTTCAAGCCTTATTGCTCTTGACTCGTCACTTGCCTCTCAAAGAGGCTTTAGTATTACTTACCACTATCCCTAAAGGGATCCTCATATTCTTTTACACTTAATTTATCTAGTGCTATATCATGCTTTTCCTGTTCTTGAATATATTTCTTAATTGTGGCTTCATTAAGCCCTACTGTACTCACATAGTAACCTTCCGCCCAGAAATGCCGATTCCCAAACTTGTACTTGAGATTGGCGTGTTTGTCAAACATCATGAGTGCACTTTTTCCTTTTAAATAACCCATGAAACTCGAAACACTTATCCTTGGTGGAATACTTACTAACATGTGTACATGGTCTGGCATTAAGTGACCCTCGATAATTTCAACTCCTTTATAACTACACAAGCGATGAAATATTTCGCCTAAACTACTTCGATATTGATTATAGATAACTTTTCGTCTATACTTAGGGGTGAACACAATGTGATACTTACAGTGCCACTTTGTGTGCGATAAACTATGAGCCTTTTGTGCCATATTTTTCTCCTTTCGCTTTACAATTGGCTTGAACACCTTTATTGTATCGCGTTCGGAGTTTTTTTGGTATAACCTTCGACGCGCACCCGCATAGCGGGTGGTTGTTTTGTCTCGCACCTAACGGAGCGAGACGGACTAATAGTCACATAATACAAGAGGACCCGTTCT
>NZ_VMMF01000039.1:0-807 GCF_013277075.1 Streptococcus sp. 959 | reverse complement strand
TACAGTTGACAAAGAGCCAAAAAGATAACATCTCCTTTCGGAGATGCTATCTTTTTGAGGGCGACTAGAACATCGTGTTCCAATCTCTTTTTGTTAAATTTATAGAATGTTTATCCTATGAATTCTTTCATCAAGGTAATTTCTTACTCTTCTTCCTCGCGTTTTTTCGCGATAAGGAGTCCCCCTGTTGCTGCTGCAAGAAGTGCTAGAGCAAGTGAAGCGCTAGATTGTTCTGTACCAGTATTTGGCAACTCTTTCGCTCCTGCTTTCTTAGCTGGTGTTGTTGTATGTGAGCCTTGTTCAGCAGATGTAACTGCTTTAGCAGCTGGTGCTACTGCATGTGAACCTTGTTCAGCAGATGTAACTGCTTTAGCAGCTGGGATTACAGCTGTGCTGCCATCTGGGAAGGTTACTGTAGTTGTACCATCTTTGCCAACTTTAACATCTGTTGCTGTTGGGTTAGCTTTCTTAACTGCTTCTGCTACCTTAGCTTTTTCTGCTTCAGTCAAGTTGCTTGGATCTACAACTGGTGTTACCGCTGGATCCTTAACTGCGTTATCTGATGATTTCTTAACTGCATCACCTGATGGAATAACGGCTGTGCTACCATCTGGGAAGGTTACTGTGGTTGTACCATCTTTGCCAACTTTAACATCTGTTACTGTTGGGTTAGCTTTCTTAACTGCTTCTGCTACCTTAGCTTTTTCTGCTTCAGTCAAGTTGCTTGGATCTACAACTGGTGTTACCGCTGGGTCCTTAACTGCGTTATCTGATGATTTCTTAACTGCATCACCTGATGGAATAACG
>NZ_VMMF01000038.1:0-5335 GCF_013277075.1 Streptococcus sp. 959 | reverse complement strand
AGCTAAGCGACTTCCATATCTCACAGGGGGCAACCCCCAACTACTTCCGGCGTTCTAGGGCTTAACTTCTGTGTTCGGCATGGGTACAGGTGTATCTCCTAGGCTATCGTCACTTAACTCTGAGTAATACCTACTCAAAATTGAATATCTATTCAAATCAAGAAAACCTTGCGCTTTCATATTCTCAGTTACTTTGGATAAGTCCTCGAGCTATTAGTATTAGTCCGCTACATGTGTCGCCACACTTCCACTTCTAACCTATCTACCTGATCATCTCTCAGGGCTCTTACTGATATAAAATCATGGGAAATCTCATCTTGAGGTGGGTTTCACACTTAGATGCTTTCAGCGTTTATCCCTTCCCTACATAGCTACCCAGCGATGCCTTTGGCAAGACAACTGGTACACCAGCGGTAAGTCCACTCTGGTCCTCTCGTACTAGGAGCAGATCCTCTCAAATTTCCTACGCCCGCGACGGATAGGGACCGAACTGTCTCACGACGTTCTGAACCCAGCTCGCGTGCCGCTTTAATGGGCGAACAGCCCAACCCTTGGGACCGACTACAGCCCCAGGATGCGACGAGCCGACATCGAGGTGCCAAACCTCCCCGTCGATGTGAACTCTTGGGGGAGATAAGCCTGTTATCCCCAGGGTAGCTTTTATCCGTTGAGCGATGGCCCTTCCATACGGAACCACCGGATCACTAAGCCCGACTTTCGTCCCTGCTCGAGTTGTAGCTCTCGCAGTCAAGCTCCCTTATACCTTTACACTCTGCGAATGATTTCCAACCATTCTGAGGGAACCTTTGGGCGCCTCCGTTACCTTTTAGGAGGCGACCGCCCCAGTCAAACTGCCCGTCAGACACTGTCTCCGATAGGGATCACCTATCCGGGTTAGAGTGGCCATAACACAAGGGTAGTATCCCAACAACGTCTCCTTCGAAACTGGCGTCCCGATCTCTTAGACTCCTACCTATCCTGTACATGTGGTACAGACACTCAATATCAAACTGCAGTAAAGCTCCATGGGGTCTTTCCGTCCTGTCGCGGGTAACCTGCATCTTCACAGGTACTAAAATTTCACCGAGTCTCTCGTTGAGACAGTGCCCAAATCATTACGCCTTTCGTGCGGGTCGGAACTTACCCGACAAGGAATTTCGCTACCTTAGGACCGTTATAGTTACGGCCGCCGTTTACTGGGGCTTCAATTCATACCTTCGCTTACGCTAAGCACTCCTCTTAACCTTCCAGCACCGGGCAGGCGTCACCCCCTATACATCATCTTACGATTTAGCAGAGAGCTGTGTTTTTGATAAACAGTTGCTTGGGCCTATTCACTGCGGCTGACTTAAAGTCAGCACCCCTTCTCCCGAAGTTACGGGGTCATTTTGCCGAGTTCCTTAACGAGAGTTCTCTCGCTCACCTGAGGCTACTCGCCTCGACTACCTGTGTCGGTTTGCGGTACGGGTAGAGTATGTTTAAACGCTAGAAGCTTTTCTTGGCAGTGTGACGTCACTAACTTCGCTACTAAACTTCGCTCCCCATCACAGCTCAATGTTATAGATATAAGCATTTGACTCATATCACACCTCACTGCTTAGACAGACTCTTCCAATCGTCTGCTTTAGTTAGCCTACTGCGTCCCTCCATCACTACATACTCTAGTACAGGAATATCAACCTGTTGTCCATCGGATACACCTTTCGGTCTCTCCTTAGGTCCCGACTAACCCAGGGCGGACGAGCCTTCCCCTGGAAACCTTAGTCTTACGGTGGACAGGATTCTCACCTGTCTTTCGCTACTCATACCGGCATTCTCACTTCTATGCGTTCCAGCACTCCTCACGGTACACCTTCTTCACACATAGAACGCTCTCCTACCATACCTATAAAGGTATCCACAGCTTCGGTAAATTGTTTTAGCCCCGGTACATTTTCGGCGCAGGGTCACTCGACTAGTGAGCTATTACGCACTCTTTGAATGAATAGCTGCTTCTAAGCTAACATCCTAGTTGTCTGTGCAACCCCACATCCTTTTCCACTTAACAATTATTTTGGGACCTTAGCTGGTGGTCTGGGCTGTTTCCCTTTCGACTACGGATCTTAGCACTCGCAGTCTGACTGCCGACCATAATTCATTGGCATTCGGAGTTTATCTGAGATTGGTAATCCGGGATGGACCCCTCACCCAAACAGTGCTCTACCTCCAAGAATCTTAATGTCGACGCTAGCCCTAAAGCTATTTCGGAGAGAACCAGCTATCTCCAAGTTCGTTTGGAATTTCTCCGCTACCCACAAGTCATCCAAGCACTTTTCAACGTGCCCTGGTTCGGTCCTCCAGTGCGTCTTACCGCACCTTCAACCTGCTCATGGGTAGGTCACATGGTTTCGGGTCTACGTCATGATACTAATTCGCCCTATTCAGACTCGGTTTCCCTACGGCTCCGTCTCTTCAACTTAACCTCGCATCATAACGTAACTCGCCGGTTCATTCTACAAAAGGCACGCTCTCACCCATTAACGGGCTCGAACTTGTTGTAGGCACACGGTTTCAGGTTCTATTTCACTCCCCTCCCGGGGTGCTTTTCACCTTTCCCTCACGGTACTGGTTCACTATCGGTCACTAGGGAGTATTTAGGGTTGGGAGATGGTCCTCCCAGATTCCGACGGGATTTCACGTGTCCCGCCGTACTCAGGATACTGCTAGGTACAAAGACTATTTTAAATACGAGGCTATTACTCTCTTTGGCTGATCTTCCCAAATCATTCTTCTATAATCTTTGAGTCCACATTGCAGTCCTACAACCCCGAAGAGTAAACTCTTCGGTTTGCCCTTCTGCCGTTTCGCTCGCCGCTACTAAGGCAATCGCTTTTGCTTTCTCTTCCTGCAGCTACTTAGATGTTTCAGTTCACTGCGTCTTCCTCCTCACATCCTTAACAGATGCGGGTAACAGGTAGTACCTGTTGGGTTCCCCCATTCGGAAATCCCTGGATCGTCGCTTACTTACAGCTACCCAAGGCATATCGTCGTTTGTCACGTCCTTCTTCGGCTCCTAGTGCCAAGGCATCCACCGTGCGCCCTTATTAACTTAACCTTATTTCTGACCTTTCAGTCATAAACTCTTATTAATACTACAGCGTTTTCGGTTTATTTTCTTGTTACTATTTGATATAGATATTCAATTTTCAATGTGCATTACTTGGTGATCTCTCACCAATGGAGCCTAGCGGGATCGAACCGCTGACCTCCTGCGTGCAAAGCAGGCGCTCTCCCAGCTGAGCTAAGGCCCCACAAGACCTCTCAAGACTAAACAAGACCAATGCGCAGTTCCTTATCCTTAGAAAGGAGGTGATCCAGCCGCACCTTCCGATACGGCTACCTTGTTACGACTTCACCCCAATCATCTATCCCACCTTAGGCGGCTGGCTCCTTACGGTTACCTCACCGACTTCGGGTGTTACAAACTCTCGTGGTGTGACGGGCGGTGTGTACAAGGCCCGGGAACGTATTCACCGCGGCGTGCTGATCCGCGATTACTAGCGATTCCGACTTCATGTAGGCGAGTTGCAGCCTACAATCCGAACTGAGACTGGCTTTAAGAGATTAGCTTGCCGTCACCGGCTTGCGACTCGTTGTACCAGCCATTGTAGCACGTGTGTAGCCCAGGTCATAAGGGGCATGATGATTTGACGTCATCCCCACCTTCCTCCGGTTTATTACCGGCAGTCTCGCTAGAGTGCCCAACTAAATGATGGCAACTAACAATAGGGGTTGCGCTCGTTGCGGGACTTAACCCAACATCTCACGACACGAGCTGACGACAACCATGCACCACCTGTCACCTCTGTCCCGAAGGAAAACTCTATCTCTAGAGCGGTCAGAGGGATGTCAAGACCTGGTAAGGTTCTTCGCGTTGCTTCGAATTAAACCACATGCTCCACCGCTTGTGCGGGCCCCCGTCAATTCCTTTGAGTTTCAACCTTGCGGTCGTACTCCCCAGGCGGAGTGCTTAATGCGTTAGCTGCGGCACTAAACCCCGGAAAGGGTCTAACACCTAGCACTCATCGTTTACGGCGTGGACTACCAGGGTATCTAATCCTGTTTGCTCCCCACGCTTTCGAGCCTCAGCGTCAGTTACAAGCCAGAGAGCCGCTTTCGCCACCGGTGTTCCTCCATATATCTACGCATTTCACCGCTACACATGGAATTCCACTCTCCCCTCTTGCACTCAAGTTAAACAGTTTCCAAAGCGTACTATGGTTAAGCCACAGCCTTTAACTTCAGACTTATCTAACCGCCTGCGCTCGCTTTACGCCCAATAAATCCGGACAACGCTCGGGACCTACGTATTACCGCGGCTGCTGGCACGTAGTTAGCCGTCCCTTTCTGGTAAGATACCGTCACAGTGTGAACTTTCCACTCTCACACTCGTTCTTCTCTTACAACAGAGCTTTACGATCCGAAAACCTTCTTCACTCACGCGGCGTTGCTCGGTCAGACTTCCGTCCATTGCCGAAGATTCCCTACTGCTGCCTCCCGTAGGAGTCTGGGCCGTGTCTCAGTCCCAGTGTGGCCGATCACCCTCTCAGGTCGGCTATGTATCGTCGCCTTGGTGAGCCGTTACCCCACCAACTAGCTAATACAACGCAGGTCCATCTGGTAGTGATGCAATTGCACCTTTTAAGCAAATGTCATGCAACATTTACTGTTATGCGGTATTAGCTATCGTTTCCAATAGTTATCCCCCGCTACCAGGCAGGTTACCTACGCGTTACTCACCCGTTCGCAACTCGTCCAGAAGAGCAAGCTCTCCCTTCAGCGTTCTACTTGCATGTATTAGGCACGCCGCCAGCGTTCGTCCTGAGCCAGGATCAAACTCTCATTAAAAGTTTGAGTTCTCACTCATTTCTGTCACTGACAGATTTATTGTTTTTTTCATTGTTCAGTACTACAACCTTAGTTGTAGTGCCCTGCACATTGGTTCGTCTTGTTCAGTTTTCAAAGGTCTTTGTCACTCGCTTCTCTCAAGTGACAACTATATTAGTATATCACAGTCGCTTTCGCTTGTCAACACTTTTTTGAAACTTTTTTAAGTTTTTTTAAAACTTTTTTCATCAAGTGTTCCATCTGCAACATACCATAGTCCGTACGGGATTCGAACCCGTGTTACCGCCGTGAAAAGGCGGTGTCTTAACCCCTTGACCAACGGACCTGAGTTGTTATTTTCAACTCTTACTATTATACAGCCTTTTTATTTTTTGTCAACTACTTTTTTAAACTTTTTTAATTTTTTTTGCATGGCTTCTTACAGGCTACGGATATCAAACTCTTTAAA
>NZ_VMMF01000037.1:0-512 GCF_013277075.1 Streptococcus sp. 959 | reverse complement strand
ATAATCTCTTTATTGGTTAAGTGCATGCGAAAAGTAGGGCGATAAAATCGCTTATCACTCAGTTTACGGCTATCCTGTTGAATGAGTTTCCAGTAGCGCTTGATAGCCTTATATTCATGAGATTTTCGCTCAAATTGCTTCATGATTTGGACACGAACACGACTCATAGCACGGCTAAGATGTTGTACAATGTGGAAGCGATCTAGAACGATTTTGGCATACGGAAAAAGATGTTTAGCCAAGTCATAGTAAGGACTAAACATATCCATCGTAATGATTTTCACCTGACAACGAACAGAGCGATTGTAGCGCAGAAAATGATTTCTTATGATAGTTTGTGTTCTACCCTCAAGAACAGTGATAATATTGAGCTTATCAAAATCTTGAGCAATGAAACTCATCTTTCCCTTAGTGAAGGCATATTCGTCCCAGGACATAATCTCAGGGAGGTAAGAAAAATCAGACTTAAAACAGAAGTCATTGAGCTTGCGAATAACAGTTGAAGTTGAAAT
>NZ_VMMF01000036.1:0-18764 GCF_013277075.1 Streptococcus sp. 959 | reverse complement strand
CTTTTTGGGGTCAGTACAGTTTATAGGTTTATATTTAATAAAAAGCACTACTAAACGCCAATAAAAAAAACCGTTATATGGTAGTGCTATTTACGCTGTTAAAATATTGTATATTACTTCCAAATGGCGGTTTGTTGGAGGTCAACGTCGCCATGAAGTACATCATATACAATAAATTTCCTTACATTGGGTTCTTGTCAAAAAAAGTCGTCTATCTGCAATAGATAAGTACGTCCACCAATGTGGTTTTATAAATCATATAGATAGAATAACAGAAGCATGTAAACAGAGAAATAAATCTGTTTATATGCTTTTTTGGCTATTCAGAACTTTTTTACAAAGTTTATTTATCAGTAATGCAACAAATCCCCCTTTCACATTGGGACTAAGAGTGAAAGGAGATAAACGAGCAAGGCTCACTTCCTTTCCTAGACAGAAAGGGGGTGAGAAACATGAAACCATCTTCTTTTCAGACCACAATAGAAAATCAGTTTGACTATATCTGTAAACGTGCTATGGAAGACGAGCGAAAGAATTATATGCTTTATCTTTCAAGGATTGCAAAGCGTGAGGTGTCCTTTTCGGATGTTGGCGATTATCTTGTTAGCCAGTTTGCGACAACAGATAACTATTCAACTGACTTTCAGATTTTTACACTCAATGGGTTATCAGTAGGCGTTGAAAATGATTTGTTGAGTGAAGCATTACGTGAGTTGCCAGACAAGAAACGTGAAATTCTACTGCTGTTTTACTTTATGGACATGAGCGATTCAGAAATTGCAGACCTGTTGAAATTGAACCGTTCTACTGTCTATCGGCATAGAACCAGTGGACTAGCCTTAATTAAAAAGTTTATGGAGGAATTTGAAGAATGAAAACACAATATCCTATGATTCCCTTTCCTCTCATTGTAAAGGCAACAGATGGCGATACCGAAGCGATTAACCAGATTCTACATCATTACAGAGGGTACATAACGAAGCGTTCCCTACGACTTATGAAAGATGAATATGGCAATCAAAGTATGGTCGTTGATGAAGTCTTACGTGGAAGAATGGAAACCAGACTGATTACAAAGATTTTGTCATTTGAAATTAAGTAATATCCTCTCTCCTTTCGTGGAAGCGTGCTAAACCATTCCACGCTTCCCGAACAGGGAGGTTTGTTATTCCACCAAAGCATATTGAGCTTTCAATGTGTTTTGATAGGCTAACGAGCCATTGTTCTTTGAAAACTGAATAAAAGTAATCGAATACGTTTCGATAAGAAAAGAGCCAACGGAACTAACCGCCATGACCTATCTTATAAAGATAGCGAGCGATTCATGTTAGTGATCCGAGAAGCAATCTTTAGCAGGATTGCCTGCAACGACATTCTTATCGTGATAATGATACTCCCATACAGTCAATAGTCCGAGCGTGATAAAACCGTCGCAGGCAATGAGTATGGCTACATGAGAACCATGCAGGGGTGGAACTCCCGTGAGCTTTGCTAAAGCTGTTCGATTGCTGGTAAAACAACTTTTATGAAATCCAAATAAGTGATTTGGAAAGGAGGATTTTATGAAGCAGACTGACATTCCTATTTGGGAACGTTATACCCTAACCATTGAAGAAGCGTCAAAATATTTTCGTATTGGCGAAAACAAGCTACGACGCTTGGCAGAGGAAAATAAAAATGCAAATTGGCTGATTATGAATGGCAATCGTATTCAGATTAAACGAAAACAATTTGAAAAAATTATAGATACATTGGACGCAATGAATAGTTTACAATAAATATAAAAAAAAATTATAAAATAATTATTTTTTAAAATAAGAGGAGAACTCATATTTTTATTTAACAATGAATATATCACACTAAACCAGATAGAATATACAAGTTAATTTGTACCGAAATTACTATATATTATAAGAAAAATAGAAACTCTAAAGCATTCTGTACACTTTAATTTTAATTCATCTCTTTTTGTTTCTAATACAGAGTATTGAGACTGGATTATAAGCACATCAACAAAAAACTCTATTCAAACCTACCTTTGAATAAAGTCTTTTAACTATCTAAAAAGTTCACATTTTATGCTTATTTATGGAGTTAATGAAGCGCCAACTAAATCCTAGAACCAACATCAGATTGATGAAAAAGTACACAGCCGTAAAACTAGTTAAACCATGTTGTCTGATATCATCAAAATATAAACTAGGTTCAGTAAAGAACAGATAAATTCCATAGACCTCCACGAAAATAAGAAAACTGATAAAACCAATAAGGAAAAGTCCACTGGCAATAAGAAAGAGTCTCCATAAAAGAATGAGAATTCCTCCTACTGCTAAAAAAATTACTGGGATAAGGAGTAAATCATTCATGACTTTCTCCTTTCTAATCAATCAACTGACGATAATGGGTGGCAAGAGAGGAATCAAACTCTTCTAATTTTTGAACTAAGTCCAAATACTCTTCTTTTTCATGTTCTTCAAAGTCCACACCTTGATGATTCTGAAGAGCGATTTCCAATTGACTAGTGAGCTCTCGTTTAGAAAAACTGTAATCCCCTGTCACTTCCTCATAATGTTCCTTTAACTCCTTGTAGGCTTGGTATTCTTCAGGTGTTTGAAATCCCTGTACCAAAGCCTCTTCTAATTGATAATAGGTATCTTCCATCATAATCGTTACCTCGTTTCTTTCTATCTTTATTCTACCGCGCTTTTCTTTTCTTGTCCGCTATTTATATATATTTTTTAATCTAATTCAAAAGAAAGTTGTTCTTGCTTTTCTTTTCCTTTTTCGTGGAATTGTCGTAAGGCCTGATCAATAATATCTAAATCCGTTTCTGTTTCAATCAATGGCGCGAGTACATCGTATTCGCCCTTTTTAGTTTGATAATCCTCTTCCTTTGGAAAATTTTTCTCAATTTCTACCTTAGCAGTAGTCCATTTATCCTTTAATTCATCCAATAAGTTCTGAGTTTTCACTTGGTCATCTTTAATGTGGTCTATCGTATGTTGGAGTCTTTGAATTGTCCCCAAAGGAGAATACAAGTCTAAACTGACAGAATACTGATTTTCTCCTACAATCTTAACAGAGAAAGTTTCAGGAAGAGGTTGATTTGTTGGAAGACTAAGCATTTTAATGTCAAATCCTCGATAACTAGCTAGGGTACGGAATTCTTTGCTGTCAGCTTGATTATGACGGATAAGACGGTGTAGAGATTCCCCCGCTTCAGCTCGTTGATCAAAAGCTTGCTTACCTATCATCATAGAAAATGCCTGGTCTTTCGACATTTCAGACTGTTGAATATCTCCATCATACTTGATTAATCGTTTCTCAAGAATGGGCATATTTTCTTCACAGTAGGAGATTGTGTGACGATAGTGATCCTTGCTGCGTTGAAAGGCGCGTCTTTGATTTTCTAATAGAGTTAGATCATTCTCTAGTTCCATCTTATATTTGAGATAAGGATTACCTGTTGCTAGTGCCTTAAAATCAGAAGCTGTCATGGTCTGCTCATCAATGTCTTCTGCAGCACGAATCGGCTCCTTAGAAGTCATAATCTGCTTAATATAACGAAGTTTGTTCTCCTGAGTTGCCCATAGATAATTATCAAACGAACCTTTGGTAATATAGTGGTAAATATCCACTTCCTTGTTTTCATTTCCCTGTCGGATAATCCGTCCATTGCGTTGCTGAATGTCACTTGGTCTCCACGGTACATCCAGGTGATGAACTGCTTTCATCTTGCTCTGAACATTTAAACCCGTTCCTCCTTTTTCAGTTGAGGCAAGAAGAATCCGCACCTCTCCTGCATTGACCTTTCGAGACAAACTATTCTTCTTTTCATCACTATTGGCATCATGTACAAAGGCAATTTCCTTACTAGGGATTCCTCTATCAACTAATAAAGCCTTTATTTCAGAATAGACATCAAAGCCATTGTCCTTTTTCTTAGGTGTGCCAATATCTGAAAAAATCATCTGAGTAGCCTTATTTTCCATTCCCTCACGATAAATTCTCTCAACATTATCCACTACCTGAAGCAGCTTATGATTGTCTGCTAGACTATAGCTAGAGTCCAACAAACGCATATCAATAGCTAGTTTTCGTGCCTCACCCGTTATCTTTAACATGTTATCCTGGCTCGGATCAACTGTCCCATATTTGACTGCATCTGACCTCATAACTAATTCTTCTAAATAGAGTTTCTGGTTTTCAGTTAACTCACTCTCAATAGGGATAATATGAGCTTCTGGAACAGGTAAATCCAACATATCTTGTGTTTGAATGTCGGCTGTTTCTTTATAGATTTTCATCAACTCAGGTAGATTGACAAACTTTTTAAATCGTTTCTTAGGTTGGTACTTATCCCCTGTAGGAGCTAATTCCATAGAGTTTTGAATTTCTCCAAAAGCACCTACCCAAGAGTCAAAATAATCAACTTGATAGCGTTTTAATATATCTGGTTGAATATAGTTCATCATAGTATATAACTCACTAATAGAATTGGAAACAGGAGTTCCTGTCGCAAAGACAATATTTTTAAAATCATGTTCTTCCTGAATCTGTCGCACCTTCATTTCCATATCCACATTCTTCTTAGAAGTTGTATTGGTAATCCCTGCTACATTTCCAAGTCCAGTAATGGGACGTATATTTTTAAAATGATGTGCTTCATCCACAAAGAGAAAATCAATTCCTAAGTTCTCAAAATCAATAAAACTATCACGATTGAAGCGTTGCAGTTCTTCCAATTGTTTCTCTAGACCACTTATTGATTGTTCTGCTTCTTTAACGGTATACTTATTTTCAGAATGTGTTTTAATCTCTCGTAGTTCATTGAGTTTATCCTCGATATAATTCATCTGTCTTTCCTTACTGACAGGGATTTTTTCAAATTGAGAATCCCCAATGACAATGGCATCGTAATCTCCTGTAATAATACGAGACACAAATTGTTTTCTTCTCGCCTTCACAAAATCTTTCTTAGTGGTCACAAAGACTTTTTTAGTAGGGAAAAATTTCATGATCTCTTGGCCAAATTGAGCAGACAAACTAGAGGGCACCACATACAAGGGCTTATGAACCATCCCCAACTCCTTTAATTTAAACCCAGCACCAAGCATGGTCAAGGTCTTTCCTGAACCTACCTCATGAGCTAACAAGGCTCTTTTTTCTTCTACGATTCTTTGAATGGCGTTCTCTTGATGAGGGCGAAGGCTGATGTTTTGTGCCAATCCATCAATAACTAGATGGCTACCGTCATACTCTCGACTAACCGTCCGATTATAAAGACGATTATAGCTTTCTTCAATAACTTGTTGGACTTCTGAATAACGTGAGACAAAGTCTTGAAAGAGTTCTTGTAAATGCTGCTCTTTTGCTCTTAGAACAGAGGTTTTTTCCAAATCTGTGATGGTCTTTTTCTTTTCTCCTTCCGTAACAGTCATAGTAATAGTTGGTTGGTTCGAATTAAGTAAGTTCTCAAAAATCTTTCTTCCTGTATCATAACGTGAGCCACTGACTCCAAGACTACTATCTTTGGCACTTGGATAGCGATAAGCAAATGATGTCCTTAAATGAACCTGTCCATCGACAGGATTAGCTTCAATGACCTGTTCAACATCAGGCGAAGACAATTCAAATTCACGATTGGTAAAACATTCAAAGGCAAATTTACCATAAACGGATTGAGGAATCCAACGTGACCCTATTTTAAACTCAATATCTGCCAGATGAATCCTTGGAGGGCGAACAGATTCTAACAAATCTAAAGCGTGGTTCCAATCATATTCTTGGTTGTTTTCCTCCACTAATAGTTGAACTACTTCTATCTTGTTGAGAATGTCTCCTGATAAAAACTGGTTCTTAGAAAGATATTTTCTTTCCCCTCTTAAGTAGCTTTCTGGATCTATTAAAATCTGGTCACCTAACTCATCTAAAATAGCAGCTTGGCTATGTTCGGGATAAATTGATACCATATAGTCTAAATCAACCCCTCTACCATCCGATAAACTAGAGTTTAAGGCATCTAAAGCCGTTGAAACTCTTGTAATCTCTCTCTCCGGCCTAACCAATGCTTTCTCAAAGGCTAAAGATTTTTTATATCTTACTTTCTGATCTTTAGAATCAATGTATTCATCTTCTAAACTTGCTAGTAAGGAATACTTATCGTCACTATCAAATAAGTTCCGATTAACGGAGGCATTCAAGTATCCAAATTGACTTACAAAGCGGTCATAGTCACGATTCAATTTGCCAAGCAATTCCTGAAAATCAGCCCGACTATAATCTGAATGACGTTGAATTTCAATTAAGGCTTGATAGGTCTCTCTCAAATCAACCATGCCCTTAATACGACTAATGTCCTTATCCGATAAGGGACTTTCATAAAAGACAGTTTTTTTGAACAGTCCCTTATATTTCCCTCTTTTACTCGCTTCTTCTGACTTGTAAACATCTAGTGCTTCCTCATCTGTCAAATGAAGTTGCACGAATCGGTCTATTTTATGTTCAGACAAAGAACTGTCCCAAGCTTTAAAATCTCCCTTCTCATCTACATAATAACTAATTTCATCTACTTTTGAACTTTTCCGAATGCCATGCGTATCTCGGTAATAAATTTGATTTTCCTCATATCCAAAAGAATAGAGAGCTAAGTCCTCACGTATACGACTTGGGATAGAATGATCCACTTCTTCTTGGATAAAAACAGGTGCTTTTAAAGAATTGTCAATTGGTTTAGGTTCTTCCACATTCTCTAACGCTTCCATAATGTCAGTAGCTAATGTTTCTGATACCCCCTTAACATTGAGAGTTCCTCCATTAAAATTACGTACCTCATATTGACCCAAAACTTGTGTATTGTATTTCCCATCAAAATAAGGATTAATCCAGACACGCTTATCCTCCTCAAAGGGAATAGAGCCACTAAAGACAAGCTCCTCTTCATTAAGATTCTTTGCTTGATCCTTTTGAAAGAAAAGGAGGTCTGTGGTTACACGAGTACCTGCAATCCTTTTAAAAGCCATATCCGGCAAACGAACTCCCCCTAAAAAATGAGTGTTGGTTTTAATCTCTTGTAAGACATTATCTGTCCGTTTATCCATTGTGCCAATAGAAGAGATAATCGACACTTGTCCTCCATCTCTTACTAAATCCAGTGAGTGTTTGACAAAGTAGTCGTGAATCATATAAGGTTTATCATAGTTTTTATCGGCAATGCGAAAATTTCCAAAAGGAACATTTGTTAAGACTAAATCAAAACTATTATTTTGATAGGGAACTTCTTCAAATCCTCGCACTTCAATATGGGTATTGGGGTGGAGTTGTTTTGCGATTGCGCCTGTCACACTGTCTAATTCAACTCCATAGAGTTCTGATCTCTCTCGTATACTTCTAGGCATAGTCGCAAAGAAGTTCCCAGTCCCCATAGAAGGATCTAATATCCTTCCTCCCTCAAAACCATCATCCAGTAACTTTTGCCAAATCTGGCGAATAATCATTGGGTCTGTATAATAGGCTGTGAGAGAACTTTGTTTCATGGTGGAGTATTCTGATTTACTTACTAAACTCTTAAGAGTTAAACGTTCTGCTTCATACTTTGGATTGAGTTCATCAAAAAATTCATTGGCAAGACCACCCCAGCCGACATACTTGGCTAGTAGCTCTTGTTCTTCTGGATTCGCTTGTCGTCCCTCTTTTTCTAATCTTTTAACAAGTTCAATTGCGGCGATATTCGTTTCAATCTTTTCTCGATTTGTCTTAGGATAAAAGTCCTCTAAATCATCTGGAAAAACAAAATCTTGAACGGGGACATCCATCTCTTCTATACCTGAAATTAAAGGTTTTGTTTCCTTATCCTTTTCCTTTTCATTATCCTCTTCCAGATAGGAAAACAAATCTATTTCCTGGCTTTCACTTGGTGATTCAATTTCAATATCTGAATCTTCTTTTTCAAGTTCTAAATGAGACAATACTTGTTCAATCTCTTCCAAACTGTTCAAGTATAAGATAGGATTCTCTTCAAATAACTGGTTGGAATCATTGAATAGCTCTAGGCGAACTAAGTCATTTAACTGTGCATTTTCAATCGAAACCAACTGAAATACTTGTCCTTTATAACTTACTTGTGAACCGATTGGATATTCCCTCAAAGCTTCTTCTACAAATTTATCGACATTAGAAAAGGAGTTCGTTTCTTCCGTTTCCTGTTCAATATCACTTGAAGGAGATAAGGATTCCGCTACTTGCTTAGACTTTTCTCTTATAGCCTTTACTTCATCAAAATGAGTAATAATCTTTAGCTTTTGTGTCAGTGGGAGTTGTGTGTAGTTTTCTTCATGATGGACAAGATCCGTCACGGTATCTAAAGTAGCCATCAATTCTGAACCCAAATAAGCTAGAACATCTCCCTCTTTTTCTTCAAAATGAATCTCAAGAACTTCTTTTTTAAGTTTTTTTGAGTCAACCATTAGAAGAAATTCCTCTATATCTCTACTAATGCGGTCAGATAGATTATTCGCAACCCGATAGACATTGACTAAATTGACATCCTGATTCTGATGACATACAAGCTCACTTAATGGTGTTAGCTTCTCTTTTTCATATTGGATGTAAAATCGAGTGGAAAGGTTATAGGTTGCGACTTCTAGCACCAAGTTTTTCTCAAAATTACTTAATTGAGATAATTTACCTAGACCTACTTGTCCAAAATTTCTTGTGTAACTTTCTAGATCTTGGCCATTATTTTCAGAACTGGCCTCTAGAAAAGAAACAATATCTTGATCAAACGAATAGACATGAGGTATCTCTTCTATCTTCCCCTCTTCAGTCAAAAATTTCTCTACCAAATCCTGCCATTTCTCATCAAAATGTTGCGCTTGATAACGAAGAAATAGGGCCATTTTATCCCTATCTTTTGGAATTGTTCCACGAAACATAGCCAATAATTTCATTACTTCCATACTCGCTCCTTTCATCTATACGAAAATAGGAGAATCACATGATTCCCCTACAACTCTATCTCCATTTCAACCTTTTGAGGACTGGTTTCTAAATCACTAGACAAAAGAGAAATAGAATCTGTTCTCATGTAGTAAGTATATAAGTCTTCTAGGTCTTGTTCGTTTTCAATCCCTGTTTCAATACTAATAAGAGCCTGTATAAATTCCTTGTAGTGACTCTCCATCATATCTGAAATCTTTTGTTTCATTTCCATAAATACTGAAGATGGTTCAGTTATACTTGTTTGGTCTATGTCTTGTAAATCCTTTTCTAAGGGATTGGTTCCTTCTTCTACTTCCACTAAATCTGAACGACCATCACCATCAGAATCTGCGCTAAGAGGATTGGTTCCTAGCGCCAATTCTTGAGCATCAGTCAGTCCATCTTGATCCGAATCACGTTGATAAATGGCTTCCATATACTTCCTTCTTTCCTAGTTAATCTTTTTTCACTCCAATCCTACCAAATATTTCTTGAAAGAAGTATCACAACAAAAAAGAGAACGAGCCAAAACTGCGTTCTCCTTAAAATGATAAAACATTACTATCAAAGTAAAAAAGATGACTTACAGAACCTGTAAGCCACCTAGTCAGTCGGTTTATTCTGGTGTCTGCCACCGCTTGGCCCTTACGTCCAAGATTGCTATCGGATTTCGTTCTGGTGTCTGCCACCGCTTGGCCCTTACGTCCAAGATTGCTATCGGATTTCGTTCTGGTGTCCGCCACCGCTTGGCCCTTATGTCCAAGATTACTATCAGATTGACCATGAGCCGACCACTCATTTATAAACATATTGTATCTTTAAATAGCTACAATTTCAAGTCAAAAATCTTTGTTAAAGAAAATCTAGTAAATTTCCCATAATTGACTAATGTATTATTCATTAGTTGGGGTATTGATACATCACTATGATTTAATACAATTCACAGTTATTAAAACTTCTGCTCCCGCGTCTCTATTTCTAAGCTCAACTCGGCCTTTGTGTAGTTTTGCAACTCTACATACAAAACTCAGTCCAATACCATAATGTTGCTCTTTATACGATCTAGCTTTATCCATACGATAAAAGAGCTTTCCAAAATTATTTAAAACTTCCTCTGGAAATTCCGAACCATTATTCCATATACCTATTTTCAATTCCTTCCCCTCTTGCTCTACTCTAATTTTAATTTTAGGATTCTGTTTATCGGCGTATTCCAAAGCATTTGTTAAAATATTTTGTATGGCACGAATCAGAAGAGATGGATTTATATAATAGTTTTCAGTTCCTTTCACATTTTGTTCAAAAGAAAACTTCATCTGATTTTTTATCAAAAAAGAGACTTCTTTCTCTAATTCATTGATAAAATCTGAAGAGGAATACTCCGTCCAACCTGTCTCATCATCATAATAGGTTTTAGAATAGTGAATCAATTGATTGAAATAATCTAGTAACTGTTGACTAGCTCTTTCTATATCTGCTAAGCATTCTTGAGATTGGTCGTTTTCAGTTATCGCCTGCAAAAATTCCACATTTCCCCTAATAATGGTTAAGGGTGTCTTTAAATCATGAGAAGCTGCTGAAACCTGAAACATCAAATCTTCTTTCTGCTGTTTCTCATCAACTATTAATTGTCGAATTCTATCTTGCATCACAACAATCCGATTTCCTGTCTCGCGAAATTCTTTAACCGTTAAACTTTCTGTACATTCCTTCTCCAACCACATACTATTTTCATAAATCAAAGTCATTTCATAACTCAGTTTTTTCAACAATTTTCCAATGTGATAACTTATTAGAATAATCAATAAAACACAAATATATATCCATGATGACACATTAAAAAAGATTGATAGAACACCACTATTGTTTAAAGGTTTCCCATCTTCATTTATTTGTATAGATACTGAAGCTAAGGGAATAAGATAGGCCATTAGTAAGCCAAGACTAAACTGCCAAATAATTCTCCAACAGGTTTCTCGAATTAATTGTCTAAAACTTTTGATTCTACCCATTGATATCCTCCACCATACAAGGTTTTAATTGGATTTAATTGATAAGGTTTCAGCTTTTGACGAATTTGATAAATATACTCTGAAACCGAACGTAAAAGAGCTTCGGAACTTTGTGGATATAGATAATTATAAATTTCCTCTATAGAGTATATTCTACTTGGGGTGCTTGCTAAAAGATTCACTATATCAAATTCCCTCCTTGTCAAGGCAATCTTATCATCGTTTACAAATAGTTCCTTACTATCCGTATATAGTATAAGCTTCCCAATCTTTATTTGATGAACATTTCCTTTAGTCCGTTCTTCACGACGCAAGTGCATTTTAACACGTGCTAAAAGTTCTTGCATACTAAAGGGCTTCATAATATAATCATCAGCACCTGCATTGATTCCAGCTACTAAGTCTTCATCCATATCCTTGGCAGTTATAAAACAGATAGGAACAGTTATCTGCTCGCGAATCATCTGACAGATTTCTAAACCACTAACAGGCATCATAATATCTAATAGAATCAAGTCAAAGCCTGTAAAATCACAAAGATCAATCTCTTCTATCTTATTTCGTATGACTACTTCATATTTTTCATATTCTAGTACTTTTTTTATTAGGCGAAGAATAGCAAGATCATCATCTACAACCAAAATTTTATAAGCCATAACTCACCCTCCTGAATATATTATAGCACTAACTGAGAAAAAGACAGGATATCCCCTGTCTTTAGCGTACATTTTTTCCTATAAGTATCAATGTAGCAAATAGAAAAACAATTAATAACCAAACTATTTGTATCCCTAAGCCTTGCCACACTGGATAATAAAGAGACAATGGATAGGTATAAAAACAATTCATACTAGCCAGTAATGGTAAATTTCTAAAAAAAGAACTGAATTGTAATAACATTTGTCCCAACCCCAATAAAAGGGATAAACTTATTCCCAAAATTAAGATAAAAGACTGGGAAATAAATACAAAAATACCACTTAAAAGAGAGAAGGTTAGAATAGAAATACAAGCTGGAAATAGAATTGTTAGAACATGTTTAATATTACTCAAAAGATTGATATTGTAGTATCCTTGCGCGATTAGTATGCATAATGATATTACAGCAACCAATAATACAATTTCCATACATAATACAATAGCTAGTTTACAGATTATAAATATCAAACGATTTGGACATGTAAGAAAACTGGTACGAAGGCTAGAACCTGTAAATTCTTGACCTATAAATAGAACAGCTAGACTAATGAAACCCGCCTGTCCTAAATAGAGACTTTGCAGTAGCTGTTCCAAAACAAACTGTAGGGTCAACTGGTCTGGCTTATTATTTAAAAAAATAACTAACGCTGGAACACACAGTAATAGAGCACCTATAATCAACCAGTGCCACGGATTCATAATAAACTTGAGATACTCACTTTTAAGTTGCTCTTTCAACTTATTCACCTCCTCCAATATCTGACTTAAGTAAGCGGTAGATTGCTAAAGCCAAGAATGAGAAGTTCCAACAAAGTAAAAGTAAAATATTTTGTAAACTATTATATTCTAAAATTTGAGGAGATGTAGCAATCAATCCTTGCCCCAATGCAACTGGAAGAAATTTTGCAACCGATATATAGTTTGCTAAGAATGTTCCTAAATTGTAGACTTGAGGAAGCAAAAATAATAGAGGAACAATGGCTGTTTTAAATGTCAAAGCCATAATATAGGCTAGAAGTCCCAACAAAGTCCAAGCTATACTGGCTAAAAATATATAGAACCAAACTGTTCCATTTAGTGAAAAAAGCAATAAGCCATCTTGTCCTAAAACATAATGTGTCATGTTAATCGTAAGGAATATTGATAGAAAGGAAATGAAAAAAGAAAATACAAGCCAAACTAATGTTTTTGAAACTAGGAAAGTACTTCGATTTGTAATAGAGAGGAGACTTGTACGAATAGCAGAGCATTTATACTCCTCGGCTCCGTAAATTGAGCCTAGGATAATCATAATAAAAACACCAAATAAAGTGACATCAAAACCTAAAAATTCAATAGGAGGTATAGCTTCTGCTAATTCTGGATTTGTCTCTGGTGTAGCATGGATACCAACTGAAACAATTTGAGAAGCACCAATATTTGCTAAAAACGTTTGAAATACCAGTATCAAGAATAGTACAACATGAGTAGCTCTCCTATAAAGCAATTTCAATATTTCAGAATGAAGAGAGTAAATAAGTGCCATGTCACTTTCCTCCCTCTGTTAAACTAAAGAAGACTTCCTCTAGTGAAGAAAGATTTTTCATCACTTCTTGTAAAGTCCCTTTTATAAGAACTTTGCCTTTATTTATGATGACCACATCATCTGTTACTGCTTCCACTTCCGATAATATATGAGATGATAGCAAGACTGTTTTTCCTTCTTGAGCTTGTTTTTTTATAAACTCTCTAAACCACCGAATTCCTCTTGGATCTAACCCATTAGTCGGTTCATCCAATATCAGGTACTGAGGATTTCCTAATAGAGCTGTTGCAATCCCCAAGCGTTGTCCTTCTCCTAATGATAATTTTCCAATTTTAGATTTTTTCTTATGACTAATATCCACCATATCCAAGACTTGCTCAATTCGCTGACTGGATATCCCATTACTAGCAGCAACAATTTTCAAATGTTGATAAACAGTCCGATCATCAGGAGCACCTACACTGTCAAATGAAGCTCCTACAGTTTTTAGAGGAAATTTTAATTCCTTATAAGTTTGATCTCCAATTTTAGTAAGACCAGATGTTGCTTTGTCTAATCCTAATAAAATACGTAAGGTTGAACTTTTTCCAGCTCCATTTGGACCTAGGAAAGCAGTCACTCTACCTGCTTTTGCTTCAAAAGAAATATCTTTTAAAATTTGAGTTTGGCCATATGACTTACATAAATTTTTAATAGTAATACTTTGTTCCATAGATGTTCTCCTTATACTAATAATTGCTCTTTTGCAAGTTCTTTATACAGAGGAACTGATTCAAGAAGTTGACTATGGGTTCCCTCGCCTACAACTCTTCCGTGCTCAAGAACCATTATTCTATCCGCTTCTATAACTGTTGATAGTCTATGAGCTACTGAAATAATAGTTTTTTTATGATGAATATTTTTTAAGACTTTCTTTATTTGTTTTTCGCTAATGCTGTCTAGATTAGATGTCATCTCATCTAAAAGTAATATTTGTGCTTTCGAAAGTAATGCTCTTGCAAGAGCAATTCTTTGTCTTTCACCACCTGATAAACCTACACTATTTTCACCTATAAGCATATTTAAACCATCAGGGTTTCTATCAACTAAGTATTGTAAACCAACGTCTTTTAAAACTGATAAACACTCCAATTCTGACACTTCTTCATTGCCGAACCGTATGTTTTCTAATAATGTTCCCGTTAAAAGTGGTGCATTTTGTTCAACATATGCTAAGTTCTTTCTTAAATCAAATCTGTCTATTTTTTTTATGTCAACACCATCTACTAAAATACTTCCCAAATCGATCTCGTAAAAACGTTCTAAAATTTGAAGAATGGTACTTTTCCCAGCACCGGATGGTCCAACAATTGCTATGTATTCACCTCTATATATATCAAAAGAAATATTATTTAAAATATATTCTGTTATAACATTTCTTTTTTCCAGATGAAATTTTTTACTATAAGTGAAATATACATTTTTAAAAGTAATAATTGCTCCTTCATTTGATTGAAAACGTTCGTGTATATCAACATCATAATCTCTTTCTACAGGTAAGTTTACTACTTCTTGTATGCGACTCAAAGCTCCAAGTGATTCTGATATACCTGATATTGATGTAAATATTTGACTAAAAGGGCCTATTGCCATATATAATAATAATATAAAAGCTGTTAAATCAGATATAGCCATTAAATTATTAAATACTCTATACGAACCTACACCAATTACAATCATTAAACTAAACTGTATGCCTAAATTAGATATCGGAGTCAACAAAGCTTGTACTTTTGACAATTTTAAACCTAATTCCTTTATTGAATTAATCTCATAATTCGTTTTGTCTAATTCACACTCTGTCTTATTAAATGCTCTAATAGTTCTGATTCCTAGTAAATCTCTCGTTAATAACGATGATAATTTAGAAGTATGTTTTTGTACATCAAAACTTGCTTTTTGAATTATTGTACTCATTAACAGTATGACAAAAAATACCACAGTAAGTGTTAATAATGTAATAATCGAAAGCCAGAAATCTTTAAAAAATAATAAGAATATAGCACCAATTGATAAAATTAAACTACTCGATAACGATACTGTTAATTGGATAATTCCCAATCTTAACTTAGACGTATCCGACCCTACACGACTTATGAAATCCCCTATGCTCCAATTATCATAGTCTGAAATATGAAGATTAAACATACGGCTCACTAAATTTTTTCTAGTTTTATAAATAGCTAATTCTCCAATTTTTTGCAAATAGAAATATTGAAATGTAGAGCAAATTGTTGCTAAAAAAACTGTTGTAATAAATAAGATAAATGATATACTGCTAAAAATATTTGTTATATCATTTTTAATCAATTCAGACAATAATTCAGGTTGTATCAAACTAAAAAAAGTACTAAGTATCCCCAAAATAAAAACTAGTATAAACTCCTTTTTCTGAAACGATACATCTTTAAATAAATCTCTAATCCGTACATGATATGATTTATTATCATCATACTCTTCGTTCTTTTCAAACTGATAAACTATTTTCTCATACGTATCTTTCGTCTTGATCATATGGGTGTATCTTGTTATTTCCTCATTTTCACCTATTGGTACCCCTCCTAATTCTATCCAAGCATGAGCCCTAAATGGATCCATTATAAAACCAGTACACCAACTACATTTTTTTCTACATAAAAAAATGTATATATAAACTGCCAAAGAACGTTTCAGACATCCATCTTGATTACGACACTTACGACTCACATAACATACTGCATTTCTTGCATTTTCTATATCCAATACTGAAGCATAATTTAAATCTTTTGAAATTGAATTAAGAATAGTTTCTATTAATTCGGGAGAACAAAAATTTAACGGAAATGATAACAATAGAGATATTTTAGCTAGTATACTACTTTTAAAATCAATTGACTGAACTTTTTCCTGAGAAATTTGTATATCCATCAAATTATCCTACTTTCTTTCAAAGAATTCATAAATAATAAAATATCTTCTTTTATATTTGCTAAATCTTCTTTAAATTCTTTAGAAAGAGATATTGCAATTTCTTCCTCACTCATATTTTCAGACAACATTAATAAAATTTTTACTCCAATTTCATTTGTTTGAAAATAGTATCCTGTTGATTTATCAAATACAATAGCACCATTTTCTATTTTTTTAATTTCTAATTTATGTTTTTTTGAAAATATTTTCATTATTGCGTCCTTTCATATATCTATCTACTTGTCGTATCCACCGTTCAAGTATACAAAATTTCTCAAAAAATTCTATAATTATAGGATTGGCTGTCGGTAGACTAAGAATACTGGTCAATTTTTCCCCATCTACGATCTCTCTCCTTACCAATTCAGTATTCCAAATATGATCAGAATTTTCTTTTACAAATTTTCTATAACTTGAATATAGTGGACTAGAATAGTCTCCTTTTACTCTCCTTGTAAAAATATCTACTGGAACAATTCCTTTTAAGGTTTGATAAAGGATTTCCTTCGATATCGCTCGTCCAACAATTATTTTATCTGGTATATTCATAGATGTTTTTACGATTTGATAATTTAAGAATGGTGCTTCTACATCTAGTATTCCAGATAACTGCCTATTAACTTGTTCTAAGACTTTTTTTTGAAAAATTAGTGAACTAATGGCTTGATATTTTGCTCTATTTTTATGAAATTCTACTTCCTTATCTAATAATTCAGAATCTAACCTTTCCTTTATACTATTTCTATAATTTGTACTTAAAAAATCTGGTATTATTATTTTATCAATCCAAGAAAAATTTCTGTTTTCAATATTTTTTTTCGAACATCTAAATGCTTCTTTGTATTTCTGTCTTAATTCATCTGTTAAAGATTTGTTATCAATAAAATCTCTTAAACAATCAATAGAATTTCTTTTTACAATAAGACAATACCTTAAAACATAGTTTATACTCTTTAACTTTTCTTGTCTTAATATAGACCACGGAGTAGCAGGCATAGATGTGAACAATTCATCACCTCCGATTCCAATAAAGTGGACATGAGACTGTTGATTTTTAGTATTCTCAATTACTTCTTCCAAATAATGTTCAGTATCAGCCCACAATAGCGGATTAGAAGGAACTTTGTTCCCAATATAAGAATGATCCATCTCAAATCTGTGATTAATTTTTTCCAATGAAGTTAGTTTAATCAATGGACAATGTATATCTTCTGAAATACCTTCGGCCCATTTTGTATCACTATTTGACTCCACACTAGATTCAGCATGAAAAAGAAGAAAATCATGATTTATTTTGTTTAGCATATATGCTATGCATGCTGAGTCAATACCACCAGATAAATCAGCAGAAATGTTATTGTATTTGTTTACAATATTTGATATGTAATCAAAAAAATATTTTTTAATGCTTTCTAAACTGTAGTTTTCATCTTTTATTCCAATTTTTAATGTAGAACCGTACGATTGTATAGAAATGGAGTTTCTACTATCTAAAATGATATACTTAAAAATATCTGTTTTATATATTTTTTTCCACATAGAGTAAGATTGTAACAGGTGTATGGGTAATCCTAGAATTAAATATTTTGCTAACTGATTATTATCAAACTCTAGTGAATACTCCCTAGCAATTTCAATTTCTGAATCACTTATGACAATATTTTCACCATCATGAAACCAACATAATTCAGTACCTAAAAAAGTATTATAAGCAAATATTTTATCATTCTTTTTTACAATGAAAATACCTTTATGAATTGACTCGAAAGCTTTCTCTATAAAATTTAGATTGTCAACAATTTTTAGTAAATTATTTAATTCCTCCTTGTAAATTTCTAAACCATAAATCATATTATTTCCGTAACTTAACTGAATATAATTCTCTCTAGTTAAAAATATAATTCTAGTCTTTAATTCAAACTTTCTAATCATAATATCTGAACCTTTATTTAATTGTGAGATAATATCTATCAAAATATAATATAATTATTAAAAATAAAGTGCTTCAAAATTCTAGGGTTCTGATAATTTCGAAACACTTTATCTAAAAAGCAATATGATAGAACTACTTATCACAAACTATTGTTAATAATTAATAACAATTTGAAATACTGCACGACCACCAAAAATATCAGTAAACTTACCAAACCAAAGACCATTAGTATCTTTTTTAAAGTTTGCTACTTTTTCAAATATAGGTTTATTATATTTCATAACCAAATTTTCTTTCTACCATACTCAAACAATATCAGAACTCTATTATTTGAGTATGAAAAATTTTGTTTAAAAACTTTACATTTTCTAAACAACTACAGTTTACATTTAAATTTTCGGATTTTTTTCAGAATTTAGAGAGTAAAAATGAAAATAAAAAAGATTTAAAATTCTTTGCCCTATTTCAAGAAGATAGCAAATAGAATTTTAAATCTTTATAGAATCTAAATCGTCGGTTAAATCTTAATATTTTATTTAATCGTATAAGCAAAACTGATGGCACTATCTGCTTGCGAGATTTTTCTAAAGGTATAGTTAGGGTTGCCACCATAGTTAGTTTCAGAAAC
>NZ_VMMF01000035.1:0-37051 GCF_013277075.1 Streptococcus sp. 959 | reverse complement strand
ACTACAGTTGACAAAGAGCCCTATTTAAAAACCACACAGTGTTTCTTTCAACTTGATAATCATTCAAGACGAAATCACTGTGTGGTCATGATTTTTAAGCTAGTGTTTATTGTTTATTTAGATTAAAAACTAACTTTTTCATTTAATTTTCTAAATTCTTTTGGATTTTATGATTAGAGAAGATTGTCAATTAAGTCATCGACTTCATCTTTTTCAGCTTGAGGTGTAATCTCAGTGATCATAATCCCTGCTACTGCTCGCTCAACTAAGCCCTTAACATCCATTCGTTTTTCATACTGCTCTGCATTTTTAATCTTAGGATTTGTCTTAGGACGGTCAGGTGCAAAAATCGTACAGCAGTCTTCAAAAGGCTGGATAGAAATATCAAAGGTATCGATTGCCTGAGCGATGTCAATGATTTCCAATTTGTCCATAGTAACCACAGGACGAATGACTGGAGTGCTGGTCACAGCGTTGATAGTCTGCATGCTTTCCAAGGTCTGGCTAGCTACTTGACCAAGACTTTCCCCATTGATGATAACCAAACCATTTCGCACCTCACGAATACGATCAGTAATCCGCATCATAAAACGGCGTGTCAAGGTCATAAGATAGGCTTCTGGAGCTTTAGCCTTGATTTCCTCTTGAATCTCTGTGAAAGGTACTTCGATAAACTGGATATTGCCCCCAAACTTGGTTAATTTACGAGTTAAATCTTGGGCTTTCTTGAGAGCACCTGGACTAGTGTAAGGTGGGCTGGCAAAGTGAACGGCTTCAATATCTACCCCTCGTTTAAGAGCTAGATAACCTGCCACAGGTGAATCAATCCCTCCCGACAACATGAGCATGCCTTTACCAGAACTTCCCACAGGTAATCCTCCTGCTCCACGAAAAGTTTCATAGGAAATATAGGCAGCCTCCTCACGAATCTCCACCTGAAGATTGATATCAGGATTTTTCATCTGAGCTTGTACGTTTGGAATAGCCTCGAAAACAGCACTACCAAGAGTTTGATTGAGTTCACGACTATCAAGTTCAAAGGTGTGGTCGCTACGTTTACCAGTGATTTTAAAGGTCATCCCTTCCTTGTAAGTTTCTTTCATAATCTCTTGGACAGCAGATTTAAGAACATCCACGGACTTTTCAACCTTATAAACGGGAGAAAAGTTTTGAATTCCAAAGACTTGCTTGAGGGATTCTGCTACTGCTGTGTAATCAGCTCCATTGAGGTAAGCATGGGCACGATCACGATCTGCTGTTACTTTTACTTGGGGATAGATAGACAAAACGTCTGAAATATTGTTGCGAAGTTTATTGATGAAACGCATACGATTTTTGTGCTTGGTTGACAATTCTCCGTAACGAATCATAATTTCTGAATACTGCATAAATGCTCCTATCTTACTTTTCTAGTTTGATTGTAAATTAATTTTAACTTGGTCAAAAACTGCTCTACCTGACTCATATCATTTTCAAGGTCTAGGCTAAGACGCACAGCTGATTGGGCCTTATCTTTGTCCACTCCCATAGCAATCAAGGTACCTGCAGGTTTACCAGCCTTGGACGAACAAGCAGAGGTTGTGGAAATGAAAATATCATAGTCTTCAAAGGCGTGAACGATGACTTCACCTCGAACACCCTTAATTCCAAAAGTCAGGATATGAGGGGTAAAGCCTTCCTCATCAGAGAAGACAAATATATCCGGATAGTCCAAAAGCGATTGGCGAATCACTGCCTTCATCTGCTCAGTTTTGCTTGTAAAAATATCTAGCTTTTCCATAGACAAACGGAGGGCCTTAGCTGTCGCTGCAATCCCTGCCACATTTTCAGTTGTCGAACGATAATCACACTCTTGGCCACCACCTGTTAAAAGAGGCGTAATCTTCTTGCCAGACTTAATATAGACAAAGCCAACACCACGGACACCATGAAACTTATGGCTCGAGAAGGTCGCGAAATCCACTCGTTCTGTCAAATATTTTTCAGTTGGAATCTTGGTAAGTGCTTGAACCGCATCAACATGGAAGGAAATAGTTGGCTTGTCTTCCAAAAGTTCTGAAATAGCCTTAATAGGCTGGATAGAGCCGATTTCATTGTTTACTGCCATGATGGAAACAAGGGTCGTATCAGGTCGTATCAAATCTGCTAGAGCTTCTACATCCACAAATCCTTTCTCATCAACTGGAGCAAAATCTATCTCAAAATCTTGAGATTTCAACCAGAGGGCTGACTCTTTGACTGCTGGATGTTCAATGGCTGATACAATGATGTGCTTGCCAAACTGGGCTTTTTCAAAGGCCACACCCTTGATAACCCAGTTATCTCCTTCTGTTCCACCAGAGGTAAAGAAGATTTCGTCACTTTTCTTGCCAATCAAATCGGCAATCTGTTGGCGGGAAGCATTTAAGATTCGTGTTGCCTGGTCTCCCAAACGATGGAGACTAGATGGATTTCCTAAAATTTTTGAAGCCACCTGCATATAAGTTTCAAGGGCTTCAGGATAAGGCTTGGTCGTCGCCGAATTATCAAAGTAAATCATGTTTTCTCACGCTTTCTAAAATCACTCCTTCTATTGTATCATGAAACAGAGTCTGCGACAAGAAAGGGCAATTCCTCTTTTTTTAAGATTTTTTTAAAGAAATGCGGTATAATAAATTTTAATTAAAGGAGAGAATGTATGTCTAATTATCGTAGAACTTCAAAACCCAAAACAGAACACATCAAAAAAGGCTTTACGGTCTTCCAAAAAACCGTTGCTACTATTGGTAGTATCCTTGGCTTGATTACCGCGAGTATCACGATCATGAACGCCTTGGATAATAACAAAAATACTAAAAAAGAACCTACGACAAGCCAGACAACAATTGTCAAAGAAATTCAAAAAGAATCCCCTCAGGAAAATACTAGTCCAAATAAGGAAAATAACACCACTCAAGAAAAAACACAACAAGAAGAAACACCAAAATCTAGTGTTAAGGAAGAGAAAAAAGAAGAGCATAAAACAGCAACTCAGGACTCTACTCCTGCTCCAAGTAAACCTGCTACTGAAAACGAAAAACAGGTCAATACGCCAACTTCAGAAAATAAAAGCAATCCTCAGTAAGCACATGATTTAAGAAAAAATTAACTTAAAAATAAAACTACACAGTGACTTCAGCCTTGACCACAATCAAGCCAAAGAGAGACTGTGTTTTTATATAATTGATGTTTTAGAGGGTAGATTCTTGACCAATTTTATGAGATTCATACTCATATAATTGAAACCTAGCTATGTTGTGATGACTTATTTATCTCTAATATAAAAAACTCTGCACGCGCCAACAATACTCTCTCATCTGCTCCAAAGGGGAGCAAGATCCATTTTTCATTTACCTTATATTCGAAATCCTTCTTCATGCAGAAGTTAGTAAGACCTTTACATCTAACATAAATAGTCTATCTCAACCACTTCATAGATATTAGTTTCTATTTTGTTGTTTTTTAATTATAATAGATTGAAATAAGATATAAACAAATTGATTTAGAAACTCTAATTAATTTCTAAAAATGTTTAGTATATACGGTGTACCACTCTAGATTCAATCTGTTATATAAACTAGAACAGAAAAAACGAGCATATCCAACTGATACGTTGCTCGTTTTTTCTGTCTTAAAGGTGAGTTTTTGCTCAGTCTCTGGTTTTGAGCTGATAGCCCGCAAATCACCCGTTAGACGGGTGATTATGATCACTAAAAATTAAAGAATTCCATGGCCTGTTTGAACAGTAAATCCATATACTCTGGGTCTTCTTGGGCAATGGTAACCTGCTCTTGAATCATTTCCAAGTCATCTGTTATCATGCCATCAGCTCCCAAATGAACAGATTTATCAAAGGACTCTGAACTATTGATAGTCCACACGTACAATTTCTGATCGGTATTCCAAAGCTTGTTGACAAAATTTTCATCCAAGGTAGAATACTCCATGGTGTAACCTGTAGCTTTCGTTCTTGGAAAAATACTATTGTAAGGTAGGATGAAATAAACTGGAATTTGTGAGTCATAGGCTAACACCTGGTCAATAACATGGTAGTCTAAGGACTGCATTTGGTGATTATTCCGTTTAATAACATCTCCATATTTGTCCATAAAATGTTTCATCATATCTGGACTATCTTTTCGACTGGTTTTAATTTCAATGAGGAGTTTTTGATGCAATTCATTGGCTTTGTTAAGATAATCATCAAAACTAGACACCTTGGTGTGATAGCCGTTTTCCGAAATATCGAGTTTGGTTAATTCATCTAAGGTTAAATCTTGAGGATTGGCATTGACTCCTGTCAAATTCTTAATATTAGCATCATGCATCATGACAAACTGGCCATCTTTGGTTTCTTGGACATCCATTTCAACTAAGTCTGGTGATAACTGCGCTGTTTTTTCTAAAGATTGAACTGTATTCTGCACACCATTCCTATTGGAGACACCTCTATGAGAAATAACTAAAGGTTTATTGGCAACTGGAGCTTCCAAATAAACATAACCCTCAAGAGCGAAAAAAATACCGGCACAGCCCATCACTCCCCATCTCATCCAGTGATCTTTCTTTCTCCTTGGCGTGATTTCTAGTTCTTCTCCTGTTAAGAAGGAAACGAACTTAATGAGAAAGTAAGTTAAGGCCATATAGTGGAAATTCTTAATCAAGACAAAGTTGATAATTCCCAGAACAAGAGATTCCTTATGGGTCAGACCATCCATCAGTGCCTGACCTGCTAAGATTGGAATCAATAAAAGAATGAAAAATAGGTAGGTTTTGACGACAATCCAAAATAAGTTCCAGATATAAAACCAAGAATGTTTTTTCGTTTTTTTCAAGCTATAACTGATTGACTCTTTAACCCTTCTTCGATCAAAAAAAATCTGGGGTAAAGCGAACATTAAACGAACGGAAATATAAAACATCATCTGAGCAAACATAAAAATAATTAATCCTAACAGCCAATACTTATCTTCAAAGTATGTCACAATAAAATCAGGAATAACAATTTTATTGAGATAATAAATCTTTAAAATCTTTCGAATCAATGGAAAAAGCATCATGACATAAAAGAAGATAAAGGCCATTTTGGAAATCGTCACTTGTCTCATGAATAAGAAACTCTGACGAAAGACCTTGCGACTGTACTCCAGCAGAGTTCTCTTTTCATGATAGAGGAGGTGTCGAGCTCCGATAAAGAGAAGCCCTATCTGGTAATAGGCGATTAGTAAATTAACGATTACCAGAACAAATAAAGCAAGACTAACAAAGGGAGAACCCTTTATAATGGCAAAAATATTATTGTAGGAAAGAAAGAGATAACCTGTCTGACGGAGCAACAGTCCAGCAATCAAAGAATTAAGTGGTAACCAGACAAACTCAATCATCATGAATATCAAGAAAAAGAGAAAAAGTATTTTATCTAGATTAAAGTATATCTGCTTAAAACCTAGATTTTTAGGTTTTTCAGGTTTCATAGGCACTCCTAGTCAAATAATTGAGACAAGTCCAAGCCTCCAAAAGGATTGTTCGACAGGCTACTTTCTGTCCCTAACAATTCTCTAGCTTGATCGGACTCTAGAAAGGACTCGTAAACACGCGCCGTCATCCGAGCATCCTCCAAGCTATTATGGGACTGCCCTTGAAATCCAAGAAATGAGGCGACGGTTTGCAATTTGAGATTGGCAATACCATGTAAATCTGAACTACGACGTTCAAAAGCTTCATCATACAAATCCACCTTGTACTGCTGGCTATAGTCTAAACCATGCTCTGCTAGAATAGGCAAATCACTTTTAGCAGCATTGTATCCAACCATCGGTAAAGAACCCACAAACTCTTGGAAATCTTTTATAACTTTCTCCACTGGAGGAGCATCTTTTAAGGTCTCAGCCGTAATCCCAGTCAAACCATTGATAAAGCTTTTTAAAGGCACACTTGTATGAACATAGGAATCATAGGCATCGATTTCCTGACCATCTCTAAAACGCACTGCCGAAACTTGAATCAAGTGTGTTTGTCCTTCGTGCTGATTAAATTCTAAGTCAAAAGCAATGTAATCTTCTAATCGTTCCATTCTATCCTTCTCCTCTACTGTCTATCTTCTTATTCATTTTGAGCAACTATACTATTCACAAATAAAAGAAGCCATTAGGTTAGCACATAACCTAAACAGCTCCTTGATTATCCTCCAAATAAACGAGCAAAAAAGCCTTTCTTAGTTGATTGGACTTCTTCTTTTGCTTGGTCCAGCTCTAGCTTAAGATTTTCTTGATCCTTCATGGCTTGAAGAGTCAATTGTTGCTGCTGATCGAGTTGTTTGTCTTTCTCAGCAATCTGACGGTCTTTGATACGCATCTGCTCGTCTTTTTCTGATAACTGACGATCCTTGGCTTTTAATTGTTCATAGAGACGAAGAATTTCTGCATTCTTCTCATCCACTAGAATCTCCATCAGTTCACGTTGCTTGACATCTTCACTGACAGGCTCATCTTCAAAAATCGTTTTTTTATAGATTTCTTCTAGCTTAATCAAGCCACTTCTGGTAACGACTGTTACCCCTTTGTCATTTTTATCTGTGTCTTCTTCTGGTAATTCTTTGACACGGTTATTGATTGCTTGGCGAGATAATCCTAAAACCTCTGCAATCTCACTGACGGTCATTTCAATACTCATAATATCCTCTGAAACGTTTTCTAGCTTTTCTTTACTTAAATCTTATCATAAGCTAGAAAAACTGTCAAATTTTCGCTTAATCTAAAGCCTTCAAAAAGGTTAATAAGACTTGGGCAGAGCGACGTCCAGCTTCGATAATAAACTCATCAAAAGAGATGTTTGCTTCATGATTGGCATTGTCACTCATAGCTCGGATAACTAAGACTGGAAGATTAAGGGCATGCGCTGCCTGAGCAATAGCTGCTCCCTCCATCTCAACGGCTAAAACTTCTGGGAAATGGGACTTAATCGCTTCTATCTTGTCATTTCCTGCAACAAAACTATCTCCTGTAGCAATCAAACCAAGATGCCATTTTTGGTCCAATTGAGATAAACTCTCTTGGATTTTGGCTACGAAGGTTTTGTCTGATTCGAAATAAAGCGGTTGTTGCGCCATTTGTCCATAAGCATAACCAAAAGCTGTGACATCCACGTCATGATAGGCTAATTTGTCAGCAATCACGACATCCCCAACAGCAATACCTTCTGCTACTGCCCCAGCTGAGCCCGTATTAATGAGAGCATCCACTTGGAAATGATCAGCCAAAATCGCCACACTCATAGCAGACATGACCTTCCCTATTCCACTTTCTACAAGAACGACTTCATGAGAGGCAATGCTTCCTGTGTGATAGGTATTCCCCAAAACAACTTGCTCCTTAGCATTTTCTAAATGCTGGACCAGATACGCCAGTTCTTCTGGCATAGCCGCAATAATTCCTATTTTCATTTCAATTCCTTTTCTATTACAAAAGTTTCATTGCTAACACAAGCAAAATCAAGAGAAAGATGACAGCAAATAAGATTTTATTTAACTTAGAATTGAAGACATTTCTCTTAGTATTTTCAATGCGACGGCTTTTATGAATAGACGGTTCGACTTGAATCTTCAAGGTTTCCTGGCTAAAACCATGTTCCTTAGGATTGGCATAACCAAAACGGGAAGAAGTTGGTAAAATCTTTGTCTCCTCATCATCTAGCAAAGGAGGACCTGAAATTTTTTCGCCTCTATTAGCTCTTTCAATCATTTCATCCGTTAATAAAGGTTTACCCATACTGACCTCCTCTATTTTTTGTACAATTCCCAATACTGAACAGCCATAATTGTCTTGGCATCACAAATATGACCTGATTGGATCAATTCCTTAGCTTCTTCTAGACTCACTTCAAAGACTTCCAAAGTTTCGTCTTCATCCTGCGGACGTGGATTTTCCACCTTTGTCAAATCGCTAGCTAGGTATAGTTTTAACTTTTCATTACAGAAGCCAATAGCTGAGTAAAAATCATACAAGAGTTCTAACTTCCCTGTATAGGCTGTTTCTTCCTCTAATTCACGAAGGGCTGCTGCTACAGGGTCTGTATTTTCTCCTACTTCCAATTTTCCAGCTGGAATTTCGTAAGAGACAGCCTCGATAGCCTTACGATACTGCTTGACCAAGATAAGTTTTTGCTCATCCGTTACGGCTAAAACACAGACAGCTCCATTGTGGAAAATTAAATCTCGTTGGGCAGTTCCTTTACCTTCTGGTAATTCAACCTGATCTTGGACCAGTTTAAATATTGGTCCTTGATAGATTTCTTTTCGGCTAAGCGTTTTTTCTTCAAATTCCATGATAGACTCCTACTGATTCTTAGGATGATGAGGAAGGCGTGTTGCATATTCATCTTTATTGACCTGACGACCGCGACCAATGGCAATGGCATCCGCTGGAACATCTTTAGTAATAGTTGAACCAGCTCCAACGAGGGAATTGTCACCTAACTCAACTGGCGCAATAATGGTTGAATTTGAACCAACAAAGACATTGTTACCGATGACTGTCTTGTATTTGTTTTTGCCGTCATAGTTGACTGTAATGGTTCCTGCACCAAAATTAACGTTACTACCCACTTCACAGTTTCCGATATAAGTCAAATGACCAGCCTTAGTATTCTCCCCGATAGAAGAACCTTTAACCTCAACAAAGTTTCCAATATGGACTTGGGCACCCAGACTTGAACCTGGACGAATGTGGGCATAAGGACCGACTGTCACACCGTCTGCAACACTACTCTCCTCAATCATAGAGTTGGTAATAATAGCTCCTGCTCCGATAGTGCTATCCACTACATATGTTCCATTTGTCAAAACAGTCTCAGCACCAATTTTCGTTTGCCCCTTCAAGGTAACATTGGCTTCGATTTGAACTTCAGGCGCAATCTCCACATCAATATCAATATAAGTTACTTCTGGATTGACAAAGCTAACACCATTGATCATGTGCTGATGATTGATGCGACAACGCATAACTGACTCAGCTGTCGCAAGTGCCACACGGTCATTTACCCCAAGACTTTCATCAAAATCTTTCAAAGTATAAGCGCCAACTTTTTCACCAGCTTCACGGAAAATGCCAATGACATCTGTAATATAGTATTCACCTTGAGCGTTATTGGTATTAATATTTTTCAAAGCCTCGAACAAACGCTCATTGTCAAAAACGTAAGTTCCAGTGTTAATTTCCTTGATTTGTTTTTCAAAATCTGTAGCATCCTTTTGCTCAACGATGCGAAGAACCTCTGCATTGTCATTACGAACAATTCGTCCATAGCCAAAAGGATTATCTGTTTCAGCAGTCAAGATAGTGGCCACATTTTTATGATTGATGTGGAAATCAATCAAGTTTTTCAAGCTTTCACCTGTGATTAAAGGAGTATCTCCTGCAATGACCAAGGTGTGACCTGACAAACCTTCTAAAATAGGCTCTGTCATCATAACTGCATGACCCGTTCCTAACTGTTCAGATTGAGTCACAAATTCTGTCTGTCCAGCCAAGACCTGCTCAACCAATTCTGCCTTGTGTCCGACAACTGTTACTGTCTTTTCAGGTTGGATAGCTCCCACACTACGGAAAACATGTTCCAGCATAGAAATACCCGCAACCTTGTGCAACACTTTTGGCAAATCAGATTTCATGCGAGTCCCTTTACCCGCTGCTAAAATGATGGCATAATTTGACATAATCTTCTCTTTTCTATAGAAATTCCCTTTTATTATACCATATTTCAAATCATTCCGCGATCTTGAATGAAAAAATGCTCCAAAGTCCCTTCCCTAACCCATTTTTTGAGTATTTTTTTTGATTTTTTTTGATTTTTAAGGTAAAATGATGAAATATGAGAAAGAAATTTAATCCGCTTATTTTATTTGGTTTTTTTGGGATTATGATTTTTATATTAATCCTAAATCGCCCCCATTATGAAGATCATCCTGTAAAAACAAAATCAAATATTACTCAAATAAAAACCCAGGCATTACATAACTTAGATAAACCGGTAATTGATGTTTCTGGTTGGCAGCGTCCTGAGGAAATTAATTACGATACTCTGTCCCAAAACATTTCTGGAGCCATTGTTCGCGTCCATAGTGGCGCTCAAACGTCCAAAGAGAACGATGCCTCCTTTGTTAATGGGGTAGATAAGGCTTTTAAAACCCATATCACTGAGTTTCAAAAACGAAATGTCCCAGTTGGTGTTTATGCTTATTTAGCTGGAAAAAGTGTCCAAGAAATGGAAAAAGCAGCTGAAGTTTTTTATAATGCTGCCTCTCCCTATAACCCTAGCTACTATTGGTTAGATGTTGAAGAAAAAACCATGTCCAATATGAACGAAGGGGTTGAAGCCTTTCGAGCCAAACTAGAATCACTAGGAGCTAAAGACATTGGAATCTACGTTGGTGTTTATTTCATGGAAGAACATAGTATTGACACTACAAAATTTTCTTCTATTTGGATTCCGTCCTATGGTTCTGACTCAGGATTCTACGAGGCAACTCCAAAAACTGATTTAGATTACGACATCCACCAGTACACTTCTAAAGGAAAAATTGCTGGCTTTAATCACGATTTGGATATCAACGTCATCTCTTCCTTAAAAAACAAAGAAGAAACTTTTAGAAAACTCTTTTTAAAACCTTAAAAGCATTTGTTTATCATTTGCTTTTTCTTTTGTGTTTGATTGTGATACAATATAGTAAGGATTTTTTGAAATAGAAATAGTTGGAGGAAAAATATGCTCTCATGGTTAGCACGCCTTATTAAAGGGATTGTGATTGCTCTTGGTTTTATCCTACCGGGAATTTCCGGAGGGGTTCTAGCAGCAATCTTAGGGATTTATGAACGAATGATTGGCTTTCTGGCCCACCCCTTTAAAGACTTTAAAGAAAATGTTTTGTACTTTATTCCAGTTGCCATCGGTATGCTTCTGGGAATCGGCTTATTTTCTTATCCGATTGAATACCTGCTTGAAAATTATCAGGTCTTTGTCTTATGGAGCTTTGCAGGGGCCATCATTGGTACTGTTCCTAGCCTACTAAAAGAATCAACTCGAGAATCTGACAGAGACAAGATTGATTTAGCTTGGTTCTGGGCCACCTTTATCATTTCTGGACTAGGTCTCTATGCCTTAAATTTTGTCGTTGGGACCTTAAACGCAAGCTTTCTTAATTTTGTTTTAGCAGGTGCACTACTGGCTCTTGGAGTATTGGTTCCTGGTCTCAGTCCATCAAATCTACTTTTGATTTTGGGACTCTATGCTCCTATGTTGACTGGTTTTAAAACCTTTGACCTCTTAGGAACCTTCTTCCCGATTGGAATCGGAGCAGGTACAACTCTCATCATTTTTTCAAAATTGATGGATTATGCCTTAAATAACTACCACTCTCGCGTCTATCATTTCATCATCGGGATCGTCCTATCAAGTACCCTTTTGATCTTGATTCCAAATGCAGGAAACGCTGAAAGCATCCAATACACAGGCCTTTCACTTGTTGGGTATGTCATCATCGCCTTCTTCTTTGCCTTGGGAATCTGGCTTGGTATTTGGATGAGCCAATTGGAGGATAAGTATAAATAATGGCAAAAAAAGTTAAAATCAAAAAAACATTGGTGGAACAAATCCTGTCTAAATCAGGTATCTCACATCAGGGAATTCAAATCAATGCTCTGGAAGGAGAACTTCCGCAAGGTTATGAACGAGATCAGATTTTCAAAACCTTGGCTCTTTTAGGAGATAAGACCGGACCGATTATCGGAATTGTTCCCATCACTCAACACTTGTCTGAAAAGAAACTAGCTAAAATTTCTGGCAATAAAAAAGTGAGCATGATTCCTCAAAAAGACTTGGAAAAAACAACAGGTTATATTCATGGAGCCAATAATCCTGTCGGCATTCGTCAGAAACACAATTACCCCATTTTTATCGATAAGATCGCCTTAGACTTGGATCAAATGATTGTCTCTGCTGGGGAAGTTGGTCACAGCATTATCGTCGCACCACAAGACTTGGCTAGCTTTGTAAAGGCTGACTTTGAAGATATCTTGGAGGACAGCAAGTAATGAAACTATACTTTGTCCGCCATGGCCGTACAGTCTGGAATCAGGAAGGACGCTTTCAAGGTGCTAGTGGAGATTCTCCCCTACTTCCTGAATCCATTGACATCCTCAAAAAACTTGGCCAGTATCTCAAGGAAATTCCTTTTGAACAAATTTATTCAAGTGATTTACCTCGAGCAATCAAATCTGCTGAAATTATCCAAAGTCAACTCCAGACGCCCTGTCCTTTAGAAAGTGTTCCTAATCTCCGTGAATGGCAGCTGGGGAAATTAGAAGGTTTGAAAATCGCAACTTTGGAAGCTATTTACCCGCAACAAATCCAGGCTTTCCGTACGAATCTTGCCAAGTTTGACACTCAAATGTTTGAAGCTGAATCCCTCCATAGCACAACTCAACGGACCATCCAATTTATCAAATCACTCAAAGATAGTCCGGCTGAGCGTATTCTAATTGTCGGCCACGGCGCTAATCTTACTGCCAGTCTCCGTACTCTTTTAGGTTATAAAGAACCTCTTCTTCGTAAAGATGGCGGTCTAGCAAATGCCAGCCTGACCATTCTTGAAACCCATGATTTTGAAACATTCACTCTCAATACTTGGAATGATACTTCCTATCAATAACAGAACTTGATTTTAGCGTCAAGTTCTTTTTAGTTTTGAAAGATTATCCGTGAATTTCTTGCTTATTTATGATAAAATGGAAGTATCGCAAAAATGACTCATCGTATTCAATTTTGAGTAAAACTAGGAGGATCCCATGTCAACAGAACATATGGAAGAACTAAATGACCAGCAGATCGTTCGCCGTGAAAAAATGGCTGCGCTTCGTGAACAAGGAATCGATCCTTTCGGAAAACGCTTTGAACGCACTGCAAATTCACAAGAATTAAAAGATAAATTTGCTGACCTTGATAAAGAACAATTACACGATAAAAACGAAACAGCTACTATCGCAGGACGCTTGGTAACTAAACGTGGTAAAGGAAAAGTTGGCTTTGCCCACCTTCAAGACCGCGAAGGTCAAATCCAAATCTACGTACGTAAAGATGCTGTCGGTGAAGAAAACTACGAAATCTTCAAAAAAGCAGACCTAGGTGATTTCCTTGGTGTCGAAGGTGAAGTAATGCGTACAGATATGGGAGAACTCTCTATCAAGGCGACTCACATTACACACTTGTCTAAGGCTCTTCGTCCACTTCCAGAGAAATTCCACGGTTTGACTGACGTTGAAACAATTTACCGTAAACGTTACCTTGACTTGATTTCTAACCGTGAAAGCTTTGAACGCTTTGTCACTCGTTCAAAAATCATTTCTGAAATCCGTCGTTACCTTGACCAAAAAGGCTTCCTTGAAGTAGAAACACCTGTTCTTCACAACGAGGCTGGTGGTGCTGCTGCCCGTCCATTTATCACTCACCACAATGCCCAAAACATTGATATGGTGCTTCGTATCGCAACTGAGCTTCACTTAAAACGCCTTATCGTTGGTGGTATGGAACGCGTCTATGAAATTGGCCGTATCTTCCGTAACGAAGGAATGGATGCTACTCACAACCCTGAGTTCACTTCGATCGAAGTCTACCAAGCTTATGCAGACTTCCAAGACATCATGGACTTGACCGAAGGCATTATCCAGCACGCTGCTAAAGCTGTTAAAGGTGATGGTCCAGTTAACTACCAAGGTACTGAAATCAAGATTAACGAACCATTTAAACGTGTTCACATGGTGGATGCTATCAAAGAGATTACTGGTGTAGATTTCTGGCAAGACATGACTTTGGAAGAAGCTAAAGCTATCGCTGCTGAGAAGAAAGTTCCTGTTGAGAAACACTACACTGAAGTTGGCCATATTATCAATGCCTTCTTTGAAGAGTTTGTTGAAGAAACCTTGATCCAACCAACCTTTGTCTATGGACATCCAGTAGCTGTATCTCCACTTGCTAAGAAAAATCCTGAAGACGAACGCTTTACTGACCGTTTCGAGCTCTTCATCATGACTAAGGAGTACGGTAATGCCTTTACTGAGTTGAACGATCCAATCGATCAGCTTAGCCGTTTCGAAGCCCAAGCTAAAGCCAAAGAACTTGGTGACGATGAAGCGACAGGCATCGACTATGACTACATCGAGGCTCTTGAATATGGTATGCCTCCAACAGGTGGTTTGGGAATCGGTATCGACCGTCTCTGCATGCTCCTCACTGATACAACAACTATCCGTGATGTATTGCTCTTCCCAACAATGAAATAATACTCTTATCCTCTGACTCTTGTCAGGGGATTTTTCGATGCAAAAAGAGACTGAGGTAACACTCAATCTCTACTTTTCACTTCTTTGGTTGCTACATCTTCTCCAAACCATTTTTGGCTGATTTCTTGGAACTTCCCTTCTTGGTAAAGTTGAACAAAAGCTTGGTTTAAAACTTGTAGTAATCTTTTGTCAGCTTGTCTAACTCCGACCGCAAAGGATTCACTTTCAAATCCTGCTGAAAAGACATTGTAGTCATTTAATATACCATCAGACTGGAGATAGTAATTAGCATACACTCGGTCAATCAACAAGGCATCAATTCGATCATTCTTCAAATCAATCAAGGCTTCATTGAAACTCTGGTATTGATTGGCCTTCTGGTCTTTAACACGATTTTTCAGTAAATCTGGCTGGGCTTCAAAATCCAAATAACCAGAGGACCCAGCTTGGGCACCTAAGGTCTTATCCTTCATATCCTCTACTGAATGAATCTGCTGGCTTTTCTTGGCAACTAGAACTTGCTGATTTTCCATATATGGAATACTAAAGGCAACCTTCTCTCGCCGTTCATCAGTGGCAGAATAGCCATTCCAGATGGCATCTATAGTTCCATTTTGCAATTCCGTTTCCTTCATATCCCAGTCAATTGGTTGAAATTGCACCTTAACACTTAATTTTTCTGAGACAGCTTGTGCCAAATCAATATCAAATCCTGTATATTGGCCATTCTTTTCTTCAAATCCCATAGGTACGAAGGTATTGTCAAAACCAATGGTTATACTCCCCTGCTCTTGATACTTATCCCAGTTATCCTGCTTTGGATCACTAGCCTTCTGAGTACATGCAGTTAAAAAGAGGCTTAGGAGCGAAACCAATACTAAAGCAATTTTCTTATTAGTCATCAGCACCTCCTACTTGGGCTCAACCTTGAGAATCTGATCTGCGATATTTTTCGCAAACTGCAAATCATGGGTAACCACAATCTGTGTCATGCCAAGTTCCCTATTTTGCAAGATCAGTTTTTCCACTTCCAAGCGTAATTCTGGATCTAGGGCAGAAGTTGGTTCATCGTAGCCAATGATTTCCGGGTCAATCATCATAGCACGCGCCAAGGCTACTCGCTGCTTTTGCCCACCAGATAGTGAAAATGGATAGACATCTGCGTGCCCTGCTAGTCCTAACTGTTCCAAAAGACCTCGCGCCTTCTTCTCAGCCTCATCCTGCTTCATTCCCATGGTTTTCACAGGAGATAAGGTCAAATTATCTAGAACGGATAAATGAGGGAAAAGTTGAAAATCTTGGAATACAAATCCTAGTAGATTGCGCTTCTCCAGTTCATCCAATTCTAAAGGTTCTTCATTATAAAAGATTTGCCCTGAATCAATGGTTTCAAGACCTGCAAGCATGCGTAAGAGGGTTGTCTTCCCTCCACCCGAAGGCCCAACGATAGCCAGGATTTGCTTTTCAGGAATTTTTAGACTGAAATTAGATAAAATTTGCTTTTCACCAAAGACTTTATTGATATTTCGTAATTCTAACATGACAGCCTCCTATCTATAGTAACTGTACTTCTTCTCAACTTTTTTGGAAATGATTGTCACAATCCCAATCAAAATCAAGTAAATGGCTCCTGCCAAGAACATAGGAACCAGACTAGCATCACGGTTGGCAGCTGTGCGACTAGCCAAGATAAGGTCTGAAATTCCTAGAGCATAGACCAGAGAGGTATCCTTGACCAAACTCATAACCTCATTAAATACACTAGGGAGAACAATCTTGGTCACCTGAGGCAAAATAATATAGCGCACTGTATCAAAAGGATTAAACTTCAAGACCTTGGCAGCCTCATATTGACCTTTAGGAATGGTATCAATCCCCCCACGGAAGATTTCAGCAAAGTAAGCTGCATAATTCAAAACAAAGGCAATGATAGCAGCAGGAAGACGATCCAAACGAATCCCAATGCTTGGTAACACATAATAGATAAAGATCAATTGCAAGAGCAAGGGTGTCCCCCGCATGATCCAAATATAAATGTTAATCAGATGATGGAGGAGCTTCCAATGGACTTGCAAGGCAAAGGCAATCAAAACGCCCAAGGGAATAGAAAAAATCAAGACCAGTGCAAAAACCTGTAACGTCATGCTTGCACCGCTCAATAAACTCGGTAATATCTCAAACAAATAAGACATACTGCACCTCCTAAAAATAATTGCTCCTATTATAGCATAAATAAACTAAATAACCAACTATTTTTGTAAAAAAATTCTTTTTCAATAGAAAAAATCAGTGTCTTGAAGGTAGAATAGGACAACACGACTTATAAAGCCTTGTTAGTCATTTGATTTGAATTTCCTAGTCTATTTGTTTATATTCCATTTCAATATATTATAATTTATAAGTGAAAAGAAAGGACAAATTTTGCCCTTTCTAGATCTTAGCTTCTATTTGTTACAGTTAACTTGACTGATAATTGGAGTTTTATCTTACGTATTTAAGATGGATTGTCTTTTTTAGTTCGTGCCAACCTCAAGGCACGATTTGGATTGAGACGATTAAATAGTTCTTCCAATTTCTTTTCATTCCAAACGTCTGCGGCGGAAACAAAATTACCATCCGCATCTCGGAAAGATATCGGTTTATCTCCCATATCAGTCTCCTAGTCTACAAATTCAAACTCAAATTTACCAATTCGGACCAAGTCACCATCTTTAGCACCACGCGCACGAAGGGCTTCATCAACCCCCATACCACGAAGCTGGCGAGCAAATTTCATGACTGATTCGTCACGATCAAAGTTGGTCATATTAAAGAGTTTCATCAGTTTTTCACCAGAAAGTAGCCACGTTGCATCATCATCACGACTAATTTCAAAGGCTTTTTCTTCCTCGTCAAAGCCGTAGTATGCTTCTTCTTCCATATCTGACTCGTCATAGAGCAAGAATTCTGGTGTCTTGTCTAACAATTCAGCTGTAGCATCCAATAGCGTTGCCAGACCTTGCTTAGTCAAACCAGAAATTGGGAAGATAGCTGGTAACTCTTCAAATTCATCGTAGTTTTCAGCAAATTTTTTCTTAAATTCTTTAAGATTTTCTTGACTCTCAGGCATGTCCATTTTGTTGGCTACGATAATCTGTGGACGCTCCATAAGACGGAGGTTATAAGACTCTAACTCCTTATTGATAGCTAAGTAGTCCTCATAAGGATCACGGTCTTCGCTAGCTGACATATCAATAATGTGAAGAATGACACGTGTACGCTCGATGTGACGGAGGAACTGGGTTCCCAAACCAACACCTTGACTGGCACCTTCAATCAAGCCTGGCAAGTCGGCTACTGCAAAAGATTCACCTGATTGGGTACGAACCATACCTAGATTTGGCACAATAGTGGTAAAGTGGTAGGCACCAATTTTAGGTTTAGCTGAGGTGATAACACTTAGAAGTGTGGATTTCCCTACAGATGGGAAACCAACCAAACCAACATCTGCAAGGATTTTTAGTTCCAATTGTAACTCACGCTCCTGACCTGGCTCTCCATTTTCAGAGATTTCAGGTGCAGGATTTTTTGGTGTCGCAAAGCGGATATTTCCACGTCCACCACGTCCACCGTGGGCAACGATAAATTCTTGACCATGTTCAATCAAATCTGTCAAAACCTTGCCAGTCTCTGCATCACGAACAGTCGTACCTTGTGGTACTCGAACTCTAAGGTCCTCAGCACCACGACCATGCATCCCTTTGGTCATTCCTTTCTCACCAGAATCAGCCTTGAAATGGCGATTATAGCGGAAATCCATGAGGGTACGTAGACCTTCATCTACAACGAAGACGACATTGCCTCCACGACCACCATCACCGCCCCAAGGACCGCCATTAGGGACATATTTTTCACGGCGAAAGGCAACCATGCCATCACCACCATTACCAGCCTTGACCTTGATCTTAGCTGTATCTAAAAACATACTCATTTTTTCTTCTCACTTTAAAAAAGGGCTGGGAAATCCCAGTCACTAAATTTTCTTGAATCTATTTTATAGATTACTGAGGGCACCAATTGCAGTTGCAAAAATTCCCAATAAACTTGCTACTAGCATGATAATCACGATAAATAAGGTTATTTTCTCAAACATAGTTTTTTTACGATTTCCATTATCTCCAAATGCCATTTTTATCTCCTTCGTTACATTCTATTTTCTATTATCTTAGCATGAATTTAGCTAGTTTTCAATAGTCACTTGCTTCTGGCGCAATAATCCATAAAATGATATAAGCTACAACTCCTGCTCCATAACCAAAAGCAAGAACACCCCATATTACGCGAACAATAGTAGGATCCATATCAAAATAATGGGCTACCCCGGCACAAACACCCGCAATCTTTTTATCACGACCGCTTCTCATTAATTGTTTTTTCATACTGTTCCTCTTTCTATTCTTCATGGTCTTTCCAATAATCTCTTATGCTGATCAACTGTGTTTTTGAAGCCTTCAGCATGCGTCTAGAGCCTTTTACGGGTACAGCAACCACCTGTTGCGGTAGATACAAAACTGTCTTAAAGATACGCTGACTGACCGTATCATCTTTGGCTAAATCTTTCTGGAAGTTATTTGAAATAATGGCATCCAGATAAAACTCATGCACCCGTTTTCCAAAGTTCTCAGCTGAAATCTCGTACAACTTCTCTGATAAAGTATGCTCATTCATATCTGGCGTTGCAATCAGGGCTTCCAAAATAGCACCAGCCAAATCATGTTCTCCATAGTACAAGGTTCCAAACATTTTATCACTGATCAGATTGTCCAGATAAGGATTTCCATGAGCAATGACAGGCGTTCCACTGGCTAAGCTTTCCAAGTAGGTCAAGCCTTGGGTTTCACTTGTCGATGCCGAGATGAAGAAATCCGCCGCCTTATAGTAAAGAGCTGTCTCACTAGGAGCAATCATCCCTGTAAAGACAACAGAGTCTTGAATCTCTAGTTTCTGGGCTTGCTCTTTGAGGTCATCCAGATAAGGACCATCCCCAGCTACCACCAGTTTAACCTTGTCTTCTTCTTTCAGAACTTCTGCAAAGGCTGCTAAAACTGCTTGAATATTTTTTTCATAGGAAATTCTGGAAAGACTAAGCAACATCTTTTCATCATCTTGAATCCCTAGTTTACTACGTAGTTCTTTCAGATTTTCCTGCTTGATTTCCGGACGCTCAAACTTAGCTAATTCAATCCCAGTTGGAATGACCCGTTTTTCAACCTTGACCTTATAGTCAGATAGCAAATCATGGACAATCTCACTAGGACAAATAACCCCATCCACATCATGCAGGAAACCTCTGACTAAGTACTTGACCATACTAGGACGAATCAACATCCCCTTAGCAATATAATGCACGTAGTCTTCGTATTGGGTGTGATAGGTATGGATGACTGGAATCTTCAATTCACGCGCAATCCAAATTCCCAACAAGCCAAGAGAAAATTCTGTCTGGGTATGAATAATATCTAGCTGATATTGTTTAGCAATTTCAAGCGCCTTGCTGAATCCTCGATAGGCAAAGCGGCGATCCTTAAAAGCAAAGAAGGGAACACTTGGAATGCGGATAATCTGCCAATCTTCATAACGATTGACATTCTTATCTGTCGTCGTAAAGATAAAAACAGCGTGCCCCTGCTTTTCAAGCTCTGTTTTCAAGGTTCGAATACTGGTCGCAACACCTGAAACCTGAGGAAAATAGGTATCTGTAAATAAACCAATTCGCATAGATTACCTCACTTTTTACTTTCTCCCTAAAGCAGCTTGTTTCTCATAAAAGTCCAACCAGATTTGTAACAGATGCTCTTCTGAATACTCTCTAGAAATATTCTTAGCTTTTTCTTTCAAATCTTTTAAAGCAGCAGGATTCGCTTGATATTCCAGAATAGCTTCTTTCATCTCTTCTCTGTCTGCTGTCGCCCGATAATTCCCCTCCAAAATCACCTTATAGAGATCCAAATCACGCAACATAATAGGCGCTTCACAACTCGCAGCCTCTAAAATGGTCATAGGAAAGAGCTCATTATAACTAGGCAGCAAGAAAAGGTCCGCTAGGGCATACAATTCGCGCATTCGCTCTGGCGACACGATACCTGGAAAAATCAAATTTTCTGGAGGATTATCCATAATTTTCTTATAGCGTTCATAACCATCTGTCATACCTCCAAAAGAGAAACCACCCGCCCAGATAAAGGTAATCTGAGGCAATTCCTCAGCAAGGCGGATAAAGTCATCAATCCCTTTGCGTTTCTGAACTTGACCTGCACCAACTACGATAAACTGATTGTCATTAACACCTAGCTCTGCGCGCAGTCGAGCCACCTCTTCTTGTTGAAGAGGATGCCATTTTTCCTTGTTGACAAAGTTAGGAATATAGGTCACTTTTTCACGTGGAATACCAGCTGCCACCAAATCCTCAATAAACATAGGATTGACCACAACTAAGTGCTCCATCCGGTTGTAAAAAGAAAATACATAGCGTTTAACAATTCCCTTTAAGAAAAATGGAATTTTCAAACTTCCCTCAAGTGTATCTGGCAAGAAATGCACATAACCTATTTTTCTCCCTGAGCGTTTCTTTTGGAAGGTTGATAAATAATAGGGGAAATCAATCGTATGAAAGTGAGTCACATCTGCCTCGATTGGAAGATTTTCAGTAACAATCAATTGGTCCTTAGCATCACGGTGAAGAAGACGAACTAATTCACGGTAGGCACCTGAAACTCCTTGTCCTGCTACTTTCTCACTTGAACTCAACATATTGATGCGTAATTTCTTTTTTTCCATAACTACTATTATATCATTTTCTTTGAATAAAATCAGCAAAAGAAAGGAGAGACTAGAGGAAAAGAGGGGAAATTTCCTCACTTTTCCAACGGTCTCTCACATGCTTTTATCTGTTTACTTAATGCCGAGGGCAATGCGGGCATAACGACTCATTTTTTCAACTGTCCAGGCTGGATACCAGACTAATTTGACCTCAGTATCCGTTACTTCTGGCACCTCGGTCATGGCATCATAAATCTGGTCTGTCAAAAGGTCAGCTAGGGGACAACCCATAGTTGTCAAAGTCATATCAATCTCTGTTTGCCCTGTGTCACCGTCAAAACGAATCTCATAAATTAAACCAAGATTTACAATATCGATTCCCAACTCAGGGTCGATGACTTCTTCCAAGGCTGATAAAATTCGTGTTTTGATGTTTTCAATTTGCTCTTCTGTATAAGCCATATTCATCCTCACTTTTAGTCTTCAATAAAATCACGAAGCGGTTTGCTGCGACTTGGTTGACGTAGTTTTCTCAAAGCCTTGGCTTCAATCTGACGGATACGCTCGCGAGTCACATTAAAGACTTTACCCACATCTTCAAGGGTACGCATTTTCCCATCATCTAGTCCAAAACGTAGACGTAGAACATTTTCTTCACGATCTGTAAGAGTATCCAAGACCTCATCCAACTGCTCACGCAAGACGATACGAGTTGTATAGTCTACTGGATTTTCAATCACTTCATCTTCAATAAAGTCTCCAAGATGGCTATCATCCTCTTCACCGATAGGAGTTTCAAGAGATACTGGTTCTTGGGCAATCTTCAAGATTTCACGCACTTTGTCAGGAGTCATATCCATACGTTCAGCGATTTGCTCTGGTGTTGGGTCTTGACCCAATTCTTGAAGGAGGTTACGCTGTTCACGAACCAATTTATTGATGGTTTCAACCATGTGAACAGGGATACGGATGGTACGAGCTTGATCAGCAATAGCACGAGTGATGGCCTGACGAATCCACCAAGTTGCATAAGTTGAAAACTTGAACCCTTTAGAATAGTCAAACTTGTCAACCGCCTTCATCAAGCCCATATTTCCTTCTTGAATCAAGTCAAGAAACTGCATACCACGACCGACATAGCGTTTGGCTATAGAAACAACCAAACGAAGGTTGGCTTCCGCAAGACGTTGTTTGGCTTCGATATCGCCAGCTTCAACTGCTAGTGCTAATTCTTTTTCCTCTTCATTAGTTAAAAGAGGAACGACCCCGATTTCTTTCAAGTACATACGGACAGGGTCATTAACCTTAGCCGAAGTTGATCCAATTAAGTCCTCATCGCTAAGTTCTGGTTCTTCTTCAGTACTAAGAACACGTGCACTTGGGTTTCCTTCATTATCTGTTATCGAAATTCCTGCATCCTGAATCCGTTGCAAGAGATCTTCAATTCCATCAGCATCCAAGGTAAAAGGAATGACTAGACTAGCATTAATTTCATCATCTGTTGCTGTCCCTTTTTGCTTATGATTACGGATAAATTCTGCTACTTGTACGTCAAATGTTGTTACTTCTTTTTGTTTTGTTGCCATTATTACTCCATTCTTCTCTTTTGTGAAATTAAACGTTCCAATTCTTCTAAGGCTGTGTCTGTATCTCCTACATGGCTAGCTTCCTGCACCTTCTTTTTGATTCTCATATTGTCCTGATTCAAGAGAGCCTTGTTTCGAGTCATTTCTACTTCACTAAGTTCCTGCGGTGACATCTCAGCAGGTAAATCCTGAGCTAAGACTTGGTACCAAGCTCTTTCAACTTCCTCTGTCTGTTCTGCTAAAACTTCTGGGGGAAGATTTCCATACTGACCAAGCAAGTCATATAAGACCTGAAATTCAGGTGTGTCAAATGCAAAATCTTCTCGCAAACGGTAATCGTTCAAAACAAGAGGAGATTCCATCATTCGATAAAGTAGATGAGCTTCTGCCCTCATAATAGCCGATAACTGCTTGGTAACAGGCATGGTGATTGGCGTCGGTCTGGAAATTCCTTCCATACGATTCTGCCTTTGTGCCTGTCGACTCTCATTCACAATCTGCTCAATCTGAGCATAATCAAAGGATGCCAGACTGTCAGCTAAAATATGAATATAGCTGTTTTGAGCAGTGATCGACTTTTCTTGAACAATCAAGGGAGCTATTTTTTCAATAAACTCAATCTGAGCCTGCAGATTTTCACTATTTTCAGGCTTATACTGGTGAATATAGAACTCAATCGGACTAATACGAGTTTTCGTTAATAGATAGGCCAAGTCTTCTGGTCCATTTTTTTGTAGATACTCATCCGGATCCAAGTTATCAGGCATGCTGACGATTTGCACAGGCATATCACCAATTTCATCCAATGCTTTCAATGTCGCGGCTTGCCCAGCCTTATCGCCATCGTAAACAAGGACTAACTTCTTGGATAACCTTTTCAGATGCTCAACATGCTCACGACTCAAGGCTGTTCCCATGGATGCCACAGCGTTTTCGATTCCAGCCCGATAGGCTGCAATGACATCCATGAATCCTTCCATGAGGTAAATCTCACTGGTTTTACCAGAAGATTTTTTTGCCCTATCCATATGATATAATTCGTAACTTTTGTTAAAAATTGCAGTCGATCGGCTATTTTTATACTTAGAAGTTTGTGAATCCGTTTTCTGCCAGATACGACCTGAGAAGGCAATGACCTTTCCCTGGTCATTTGTCAGGGGAAACATAATACGATTGTGAAAGGTGTCTACAAATTGATTATCATCTGAGAGGTAAAATAGTCCTGAATCCAGGAAATCCTCTTCACGATACTGACCAGACAAACGCTGATAGAGATAGTTTCGTTCTGGAGGTGCCAAACCAATCCGAAAATGCTTAATCACTTCATCTGTCAAACCACGCTGATAAAGGTAGTTTCTGGCCTCCTCCCCCATGGTCGTTGTCATGAGAATAGCATGATAAAATTTGGCAGTATCTTCGTGCATATCATAAAGAGCTTGGTGGGGTGAGGCTGGCCTCTGCTCACTATAAAGCGGTTTTTCAACCTCAATTCCAACACGCTGACCTAAGATTTGGACAGCCTCCATAAAGGGAACCCCTTGGTACTCCTCGATGAATTTAAAGACATCACCAGAACGACCACAACCAAAACAGTGGTAAAACTGCTTGTCCTCTACAACGTTGAAAGAAGGTGTTTTTTCACCATGAAAAGGACAGAGCCCTAGATAGTTCCGTCCTGCCTTTTGTAAAGAAATCACATCCCCTATGACTTCCACAATGTTGGCATTGTTTTTGATTTCTTCAATGACTTGTTTGTCAACCATACACAATACCTCCATGTTATCATAGTTTACTTTATATAGTATACTTTATTTCTGAAAAAAAGTAAACCATTTCATACGCTTTCCGTAATTCTATTTGCCTTATTTTTTCAGATAGAAAAGAAAGTTAAAAAACTCAGAAACACTTCCATGTCTCTAAGTTTTGCTTCACAATTCTTGATAAAATAAGGCTCTCATCTATTCAAATAATTGATAGTAGTCTGAGATTTTCATTTTTGCTTTTTCTTCTTGGGTCAAATCTTGGATAATCCGTCCTTCTTTCATGACAATCAAGCGATTGCCATATTTGAGAGCATCTTCCATATGGTGGGTAATCATAAGGGCTGTCAGCTGATCTTTCTTGACAAAGTCATCTGTCAACTCCATGAGGGCGACACTTGTCTTTGGATCAAGGGCTGCAGTATGCTCATCTAACAGGAGTAATTCAGGACGCTTCAAGGTTGCCATTAAGAGACTCAAGGCCTGTCTTTGCCCACCTGATAGGAACTCAATCGGTGTATTCAAGTGTTTCTCAAGACCATTTCCTACTTTTTCAATGGTTGCCTGAAATTCATCCTTATAGCTAGTCAAGCGTCGTGGTAACAATCCACGCTTTTCACCACGAAACTTGGCAATCAAGAGATTCTCTGCCACTGTCATACGAGGAGCTGTCCCCATCTTTGGATCTTGGAAAACTCGAGACAGGTACTTAGCCCGCTTCTCTGGTGAAAACTTGGTAACATCTTCACCTAAAATACGGATGGTTCCACTGGTTAGTGATAAGGTTCCTGCAATAGTGTTAAAGAGGGTCGATTTACCAGCACCATTTCCACCTAAAATCGTGATAAAATCCTGTTCAAAAATTTCTAAGGAAACATCGTTTAAAATAATCTTTTCTTCATCAAAGCCATTTTTAACGACTTTGGTTGCATTTTTTAATTCTACAATTGCTGTCATTTGCTTAACTTGGCTCCTTTCAAGATTGTTTGCTTAAATGTTGGAATCATGAGGCAGACTGCTAAAATCAAGGCACTGTATAAACGAAGGTAACTTGTATTAAAGCCAAGCGCAATAACTGCCCATACTAAGAATTGATAGGCGATAGAACCTACAACGATGGCAACAAGACGCTCTGCCAAACTCAAACTCTTGAAGATAACTTCCCCAATAATCAAACTTGCAAGCCCCACAACGATAACCCCGATTCCTCGAGATACATCAGCATAACCTTCTTGCTGGGCAATGAGAGCACCTGCAAGAGCAATCACACCATTTGATAAAACCAAACCCATGAGCTCCATGCGTCCAGTATGAATCCCGAAACTTCTAGCCATATCAGGATTGTCACCTGTAGCAATATAAGCCTGTCCGAGTTTAGTATCCAAGAAAAAGAGCATGAGAGCAATAACGATACTGACAAAGATGAGACCTGTCAAGAGTTGATTCAAACCTGAATCAAAAGGCAAGACATCCTGAATTTGCTTGGTTCCAAGCAAGCCTAAATTGGCGCGTCCCATAATCAAGAGCATGATAGAGTGACAGGAAGTCATCACCAAAATCCCTGAAAGTAAGGTTGGGATCTTCCCTTTTGTATAAAGAAGTCCTGCTGCCATACCAGCCAAACAACCTGCTCCTACAGCAATAAGAGTTGCTAAAAAAGGATTCACACCTTTCGTTATCAAAGTGACAGCAACAGCTCCCCCAAGAGGAAAGGAACCTTCTGTCGTCATATCTGGAAAGTTCAAAATCCTAAATGTCATAAAGATTCCCAGACCTAGAATAGCCCAGATAAATCCTTGAGAAATAATAGATAATATCATCTGTTTCTTAACCTTTTCTATATGCTTTCTATTGTAAAAAATTGGAGGAGATGTCCCCAACTCCTCCATTAAAGATTATTCGATCACTTGTCCTGCTTCTTTTAGAACAGATTCAGGAATCGTAATACCTAGCTCTTGTGCCAATTTTTTGTTGATCACTGACTTACCAGTTGAAAAGACATTGACTGGTGTATCGGCTGGTTTTGCACCTTTCAAAACTTGCGCAATCATTTTACCAGTTGCCACACCAAGGTCATGTTGGTCAACTACAACGGATGCCAAACCACCTGCTTCTACCATGGCAGTTGCGCTTGGGTAGATTGGTTTTTTAGCTGATTGGTTACTTGATACAACAGTTGAGAAGGCTGAAGCAATTGTGTTATCAATTGGAACCCAGATAGCATCAACCTTGCTAGTCATAACATTAACTGTTGAAGCAATTTCATTTGTTGAAGGAACTGCAAATGTTTCCACTGTCAAACCTGCTTTTTCAGCATAAGCCTTAAATTCTTCTACCTGTGTTTTTGAATTGTCTTCGCTACTTGAGTAAAGAGCTCCGATTGTTTTCACATTTGGTGTCAAAGCCTTGATGAGTTCAACTTGTTGTTGAGCTGGGTTGTGGTCAGATACACCTGTAATGTTGCCACCTGGTTTTTTCAAATCTTTAACTAAGTTCGCACCGATTGGGTCTGTAATAGCAGCCATGATAACAGGTAGATCTTTTGTTGCACTAGCCAAACCTTGAGCAGCTGGTGTTGCAATACCAACAACCAAGTCATTGCCATTTGCAACCAATTGTTTACTCATTGTCGCAACCTTACTTTGGTCACCTTCTGAGTTCATAAAGTCAATTTTCAACTGATTATCTTTATAGCCTTCTTCTGCAAGTCCATCTTGAATCCCTTTATAAATCAAGTCAAGAGATGGATGGCTCACAAACTGAAGGACACCAACTTTGGCAACTTTCTTTTCGTTCTTAGCTTCTGGTTTATTCATTGAAGAGTAAACCAAGCTTCCTGCTACTAAAACTGCTAATGCAGCGATAATTCCAATTAAACGTTTATTTTTCATTCTATTTCTCCTTTTTAATTCCTTTAAACTACTTCACTTATCTGAACAAGCAACGCCATCGTTTTCTTTCCATACTAACCTCCATCAAAAAAGTCCTCACACAAAAAACTTGTGTGAGGACGTCGATGCGCGGTACCACCTCAATTATAGGGAATTTCCCTATCGCTCTGTCTCGCAATAACGAGATGCACTGTAAGGTGTGCTCACCGAATTTTTATGATTTCAAATTCTAAATAACATTCAGCCCAATTTTCATCATCATCACTTATCTGTTTTCAGCTACCACAGACTCTCTAAAAAGTTTGTATGACTACTTTTCTGAATGGTTAAATTATATCATTTTTCAACTACTTGTCAAGACTCTTTGAGAATTTTTTTGAAATATTCAAAAACTTCCCCTATAGAAAAGAGGAAGCTTGATAGGTATCAACCTGAATTACGCAATCCTGTTGCAATTCCGTTGATGGTTGTATGGATTAATTTTTCTTGGTCGCTTGATAATTCTCCTCGGCGTTGACGTTTAATCAACTCCAACTGGATATAGTTAAGAATATTAAAGTATGGCATACGATAATCCAAACTTGCTTTTAGATATGGATTTTCAGCCAAAAGTTCATCATAACCTTCGATAGCCAAGATAACTTCCTTGGTAACCTGCCATTCATTTAAAATAGTCTCATAGATTGCTTTTACTTGATCATCTTCACAAAGTTTGGCATATTCAAAAGCAATATTCATATTTGATTTTGACAAGACCATATCAACATTTGAAAGAAGTGACTGGAAGAAAGGCCAATTTTGGTACATATCTCGTAGGATAGCGATATTCTCAGGATTTTTATCGATAAATTCTTTGAAACTTGAACCAACCCCATACCAACCAGGGAACATGACACGACTTTGCGACCATGAGAATACCCAAGGGATAGCTCGCAAACCACCGATTTCAGTAATAGTCTTACGAGCAGCTGGACGAGAACCAATATTAAAGCTTGAAATAGCCTTGATTGGACTTGATTCGAAGAAATAATCATAGAAATGGTCATTTCCAAAGACCAAATCACGGTAGATATCGTAACTACGGTCCACCACTTGGTCCATAATAGCTTCGTAACGATTTGAGGTATTAGTATCGCTCTTCTTCTGAGTAATCATACGGTTAATGGCTGCAGATACTAGCATTTCAAGATTATAGTAGGCAGCGTCTTTGTTACCGTATTTATTCCCAATTACTTCACCCTGCTCCGTCAAGCGGATACGATCCTTGATAGACTTGAGCGGTTGAGAGGTAATGGCTTCATAGGTTGGTCCACCACCACGACCGACAGTCCCACCACGGCCATGGAAGAAGGTAACCTTAACACCAAATTCATCTCCGATAGCAGTCAATTGTTGTTGAGCCTTGTAGAGGGTCCAACATGATGATAGGTAGCCACCATCTTTATTACTATCAGAGTAGCCTAGCATGATTTCTTGGTAGTTATTACGTGAAGCAATCCATTTCTTAGCAAGAGGAAGAGAAAGGTATTCTCTCATGGTTTCTTCTGAGTGGTCCAAGTCTTCAATTGTTTCAAAGAGAGGAACAATTTGGACACGGGCTCTTTCTTTATCAACTAACCCTACTTCTTTTAGCAAGATAGCCAATTCCAACATGTCTGATACGCTGGTTGCATGTGAAATGATAGTCTGACGAATGACATCATCTCCCAACTTATCTTTCAACTTACGAGCGGCCTTAAAGATTGCTAATTCTTTTTCAAGTAACTCTGATTTTTCAACATGAGTAGCAGAAAGAATACGTGGATCTTCTTCCAATTCTTTCAAGAGAAGCTGGCATTTTTCTTCTTCACTTAGTTCGCTATAACGCGAATGAATTCCTGCTGATTTCAAAAGTTCAGCTACGCAGGCCTCATGAACACTTGAATCTTGACGCATGTCGATGGATGCCAAATAGAAACCAAAAATTTCAACTGCTTGAATTAACTCAACAAAATCACCAGAAATCAGTGCCTCACCCTTGTTTTCCAAGAGGGAATCACGGATGATAATTAAATCCTTATAAAAATCATTGGATGTTTCATAGCGAGCCCCAACTTCCTTATCCTCAATCAGATAGGCTTTTGTTGCTTGGATTTTTGATTGAATATCAAACAAGGCACGACGATACAGCTCTTTTTCGCGGTAAATCGAATTATCCTTAGATTGACGAGCCATTTCTCTGACTTGCTTGCTGACATTGACAATACTTGTTGAGAGAGAGAACTCACGATAGAGCTGATAAATCTTTTCATCATAGTAGTTCATGATGACTTCACACTGGGTCATGGCAGATTGTTTCAATGTATCTGCTGTAACAAAGGGATTCCCATCACGGTCTCCACCAATCCACATTCCCATGGTAATTGGTTTAGGATGTTTCAACTCCAAGCCATGTTTTTTTGCCAGGCGCTTATACTCAGCAGTCAAATGAGGAACAGCTTTCAGGAATGAACTATTGTAGTATTCCATAACATTCGTGATTTCATTGGTAACTTTCAATTTCTTTTCACGAATCATGTCTGTCTGCATGATAATCTCAATATAACGACGGAGATCATTATGCCATTTTTCCTTGTTAATCAAGCCTAATTTTACATCACGGTACTTACGCAAAAGGGTATGGATATGGTTGGTCAAATCCAACATACTCTTACGTTGTACTTGTGTTGGATGGGCAGTCAAAACAGGGACAACATTCAAGTGTTCTAGAATTTCAACCGCATTTTCTTTTTCTGCAACCATTTTGATTGTTGCTGACAATTTACCAAGATAATCTTGATCTATATTATTTTGGTGGTTGATTTCATAGGCCAAATCCACGTCTTCTGAAATATTAATCAAGAGAGGCAAGATAGAGAAATAGCGTGAAATATAAGCCATTTCATCATTTGTCAGGCTAGTAACCAATTGGTTCAAGCCTTGATAATCTTCCTGAGTTGACAATTCTTTCAACTGCATGATTTTTTCAAAAGTCTCTGGGGCAAGCATGTTTTTAGTGATATCTTCTAACAATTCTGTTAAAATCAATACTTCTTCTTGCACGACAGCTTTATTACTATAGTTTTCTAATTTTTGAAGAGACATAGGTAATCCTTTCCACTATCAGCTCTACATATAGTTTGATGAGTGAGCTTCTAACTCCTCATACAATTGAGCACGCTTTTCACTTGCATCAATATTTAAGACAAAGGCGATGGCTACAGATAAGACTAAGAGACTGTTTCCTCCTTGCGATAAGAAGGGGAAGGTAACTCCTGTTGAAGGAATAATACCAGAAATTCCACCGATATTAACAAAGACCTGTACCAACATCATCCCCCCAACTCCAATCGCCATCATGGAATTAAAGGGATTCTTAGCACGAATTCCCACCAGGATAATTCGTAAAATAAGGAAAAAGACAAGTGACAAAATCAAGCTGGCTCCCACAAAGCCAAATTCTTCAATGACAATTGAAAATACAAAATCTGTATGGGCCTCTGGTAAATAGCCACGTTTTTCAATTGAATTTCCTAAACCTAGACCAAACCAACCACCATTTACCATGGCAAAGTAGGAATTTGCAAGTTGGTGGCCTGCTCCTGCCAAATCAGCAAAAGGGTTAAAATAGGCGCTGAAACGCTTGGCAACATAACCAAATACTGGAACTTTTGAAAACTTATCAACCCCTATAAAAGAAATAAATGATAAGGATAGGGCAGAAATTCCGACTAAAATTCCAAAAAAAGCAAGAAACCATCTGTAAGCGATTCCGCTAATTGTATACATAATCAAGGCAACCAAAGCTAAGATAGAAGCATTTCCCAAATCTGGGAAAATAGCAAGGCTCCCAATCAATACCAAGAGGACAAAGCGCCAGTCATTAAACGCACGAGGAAGCCACTGATTTTGTGTTAAAACTTGGAAATCATAAACAGCTATATCCTCTTGTTGTTTGGAAAATTTATTTGCTAAATACCAAATAATAATAATTTTCAAATATTCGGCTGGCTGAATGGTCAAAGGTCCTACTGAAATCCAACCATAGGCTCCATTGACTGGCGTACCAATTATCCGAGCCATAGCTAATAGAATCAGCTCAACGAACATAACGATAAATAAAAGACGTTCGTTTCGTAAAAAATTCAGTTTCAATTTGTATATCAAGGCAATCAGTATCAAACTAAATATCCAAAACAGTCCCTGACTTCGGACCAATTGCAGTGCACTTTGGCCTTCTTGAATTAAAATAGCACTGGTTGTCGAATAAACCACAATCAAGCCCAAAATAGATAAAAGTAAGTAAGGAACTAGAATAGAATAATTTAATAGGTGCCTTTTACTAATCTTCATAGTATCACCACTCTAATGAGAACAACACAATTGCTTCCCAAATTCCGTTTGTTTTCTAGTTTTGATTGCTATTATACCATTTTTTCCGAAAGAAAAAAACTCTTATCCATCAGATAGACTATTTTTGTCATAAGAAAAAGAGCACTTGGCCCTTTTCTGTTTTATTCTTTTGATGAACTACTTGAGCTTGAATCTCCACCACCGATATATTGAGTGAAGATATTTTGGAAGGCTTGGTCTTTAACCTTGATATTAGCTGCTTGTAATTCTTTTCCGATAATGCTTTGAACAAATGTTGAATCATTTTGTTTTTGAGTCAAGATAACAGTTTTTAATTTTTCTTTGTAGTCATCAAGATTAGATGATTTTTCTGTTTTCTTAGTGAGTTTTACAATGTAATATTGGCTGCTGTAGGCTTGTGTACCAGCGGCTGTAATCACATCAGAAACACCGTTTACATCTAAAGCGAAAGCTGCTTTCTTAACTTGTTCTGGTACTTCTGTCGAAGCAGAGTCAAAGGTGATTTCTCCACCGTTTGCTTTGGTTTTTTCATCAGTTGAGTTATCTTTTGCTAATTGAGCGAAATCTGCCCCACTTGCCTTAGCTTTTTCGAGGACTTCTTTCGCTTTATCCTCATTATCAAGACGAATGATTTGAGCCGTTACATCTGGAGTATATTCATCAAAGGCTTTCTTATAAGCATCATCTGTCAATTCAGCCTCTGCTGCCTTCTTAACTGCCAACTCAACCAATTTACTTGTACGAATTTGAGCTTTACGTGTTTCAAGAGTCATGCCTGCTTGTGACAAAACACGTTGGTAGTTCTCACCATATTGTTTTTCTTCTTCGGCAATAGTATCGTTGACTTCTTTGTCATCTACTTCCGAACCATATTGTTTCTCAAATACTTTTTGGATGGTCAAGTTCAACAACACTTGTTGAGCTGAAGGGTTGCTTTTCACTTGCTCATAAAATTGATGTTCTGTGATAACATCCCCTTTCATACTGATAAGATCTGCTCCTTCTGAGCCTTTCGAACAAGCTGCTAATGTTGCTACTGATAATAGTGTAATGGCACCTGCCAATAGTTTTTTCTTCATGTCTACTCCTTTAAGATAAGTGTTACCCTATCTATTTTACTATATTTTCTTAAATTTTTCTGAAAATCATTCGCTGTCAGGCAATTGAACATCTGCTACATTTTTACGAAGCATGAGAATACCGTCTCCCAGAGGAACTAATGTTGCAGTGAGTCCTGGATTATCTAAAGTTGCGTCAAACAGTCTTTGAAGGCCTCGATAAATAGTTCGCTGACCACGACGGACTTCCATAATGTCCTTGGCAACATCACCACCTTGGAAAATATCATCCAAGACAACCACACCACCAACTTCCAAATGTTTGAGGATTTCTGGTAGAAAGACGATGTATTTAGACTTAGCAGAATCCATAAAGACGAAATCATAGGACTCTGTCAGGGTTGATAAGACATCTACCGCATCTCCTTCTAGGAGAGTAATTTGCTTGCGACTGTCAAACTGAGCAAAATTTTCCTTGGCAAAACCAATCATCTCTGGATTGCGGTCAATGGTTGTAATCTTGGCCTTTGGCGCATGTTCTGCCATTAAAAGAGCTGAAAAACCGATAGCCGTCCCAATTTCCAGAATATTTTTAGGCTGCATGGTTTCCATAAGAAAACGGAAGTAAGCAACCGTTTCATGAGGAATAATGGGAATATTTTCCTTACGGGCAAAGTCTTCCAATTCTTTCAAAGAACCTGTAACTTGCTTTTGACGCTGACGCATCAAGTTCACAATTTCTTCCTTGACAACAGGACGACGCATGTTGTGGTTGGCATTTTTACTATACGATTCAACCATCTTATGCCAATCCCAATTTTTCAACAAGGGCTTCAAACTCATTTAAACGGCGTTCAAAGACTGCAAAGGCATCGTTGAGGTAGTCTTCCTTCTCCATATCAACACCAGCTTTTCTCATGACATTAAGTGGGTAGTCAGACTTACCAGCCTTGAGATAATCAATATAACGGTCACGGTCTTCCTGACTACCATGAACAATTTTTTCAGCCAAAGCTGAGGCTGCTGCAAAACCTGTTGAATATTGGTATACATAGTAGTTATAGTAGAAGTGTGGAATACGTGCCCACTCGTATTGGATTTCAGGATTATCTTCCTTGCTCAAACCATAATACTCTTGGTTCAAGTCTGCATAGAGTTTATTTAGGAAATCACTTGTCAAGACTTCCCCATTTTGATCCGCTTGGTGGATGGCGTGTTCAAACTCAGCAAATTGAGTTTGTCGGAAAACTGTTCCACGGAAACCGTCCAAGAAGTTATTAAGAATAGCAAAGCGCGTTGCGTCGTCTTCCACTTCTTCCAACAATTTCTCCGTCAAGATATTCTCATTGGTAGTTGAGGCAATCTCAGCCAAGAAGATAGAATAATCTCCGTAAACATAAGGCTGCGTTTCACGAGTATAGCTTGAATGCATACTGTGACCTGTTTCATGAACAAGAGTAAAGAGATTGTCTAGATTGTCCTGCCAGTTAAGAAGCATAAAGGCATTGGTATCGTAAGAACCACCAGAGTAGGCTCCTGAACGCTTGCCTTGATTTTCGTAAACATCAATCCAACGCTCACTGAAAGCACGTTTAACACGGCTCAAGTAATCCTCTCCCAATACTGCCAAGGCATCTTCTGCTTTTTTCAAGGCTTCTTGGTAGGTAAAACTATATTCAACAGATGAAAGCGGTGTGTAGACATCGTACATCTTGAGGTCTGAAATCCCCAAAATCTTTGAACGAAGCTCAAGGTAACGATGCAAGAGGGGCAAATGCTTGCGAACTGCTGCTACCAAATTGTCATAAACACTTTCTGGAACAAAATTTGCTGCGAGAGCTGCATGACGAGCACTCTTGTAGTTGCGAACTTTTGCACGATAGTTTTGAACCTTAACATTTGTTTGCAAGGTTTTAGCATAAGTATGTTGGAATTGCTCGTAAGTTGCATAAAGGGCTTGATAAGCATCTCGGCGAACTTCACGATTTTTAGACTCCATCAAACGCATATAAACGCCATGTGATAATTGTACTTCGTTACCATCTTCATCTTTAACAAATGGAAAGACGATATCTGCATTATCTAAAATAGCGAAAGTTTCACTTGCCGAACCAAAGATTTCACTAGCTCCAGCTAATAATTCTTCTTCTCTTTGTGATAGAACGTGTTCCTTGCCTTGCAAAAGTTTGTCAAAATAGTGTTGATAAACCTGCAATTTTAGCTGAGCTTCTAAAAAGTCAGCATACTGCTCTTCACTGATTTCCATAAATTCAGGCTCATAGAATGAAAAGGCTTGGTCTAGCTGGCTATAGAGAGTCATGGCCTTGGCATAGTACTCTTGGTACTTGGCTTCACGTGTATCCTGGTCATTTTTCATATGAGCATAAACGTAAAGCTTCTCCATCTGGCGTTCCATTTCAAGAGAAAATTCAGTGATTTCTAGAAGGCTATCCGCACTATCTAGGAGATGGCCTTCATACTGGGCTACTGTCTCCAATTGTTCTGTTAAATCTTTTAAGGCTTCTTCCCAAGCCTGGTCAGTTGGGTAGATCGTTGATAGATCCCATGTATCTTTTTCATTTATTTCATTTCTTTGTAATACCATTAGATTCCTCCATCCTTTCTATTTTACCATATTTTTCAAGAAATATTGCTGATAAAAGGCTGGTGGATAAAGCTTTTGCCAATCATTTTGAGGATTTTCTTGATAATAGGTGTAAAAGTGCTGATAATAGCTATTCAAGTCTTGTTCAATCTGGAAAAATTTGCCCACTAGTGGTCTAATTTGGGGATACCATGCTTTTAGCTCATAAGTCAGGATATTCTCTCCCTTTTGATAGGCTTCTGCTTGTTCTTTCATCCAAAAGGGGTTTTGATAATACAATTGTTGCCGGATATAGCGACAGATGTCCTTATCTTGAGAAACTGTAAAATGCGATATTTTTTGTTTCTTATAGGGACACCGTAATATTTCCAATAAACTAGCTTGACCATAGGGAAATTCCTTAATCTGATAATGGAGTTTACCACGGAGGTCTTGGTGAATCAGGTATTTGAGTCTTAAAACTTGTGCTTCACTGTCTAATTCCCAAACATAAAAGCCCATATTTTGACTGAAATAAAGAAAGCCTTCTTGCAGACGAGTCAAACGCTCCTTAAGCCAAAGTTTTTGACCCAGCAACCACAGTACTTGGTAACCTTGACTATGATAGCCCTCACTACGCTCTTTAAGAAGTTTTTGTGGTAAGGAACTACACTGGACTTCTAAAGCTAGATTACCATTTACAAATACATCCGCAATCTGTTTAAGTTCTGGCAACGGATATTCTAATTGCACCTCTGTCTCTTTTTTCAACCAGTGATAAAGGGATTCTTTATTTGCCAGATGTTCTGGACTTTCATTTTCAGAGGAATAATCACAGTCTTTTAAGGATTTATGGGCAAAATGAGTTCGTACTCTTGAACCTTGACGCAAACGGAGCTGACCTCCACAAGCTGGGCAGGTGTATTCTTGCTTCTCAAGCTTGTCTTCTAACACATTTACTAACTCTCCCCTAGCATCTCTCGCAACAAACATGATTTCCCTCCTTTTCTATATTATTCGTAAAAATTAATAATCGTGTTTTTAATTATAGAAAAAAGTGTAGTAAATCGAAATAAAATATAAGCAAATTGATATTATAGTTAGTTGAAATAATATGTGAACTAAGAGATTAGGAAAGTCAAATTAATTTCTAACAATGCTTCAGAAGTCATGTCCTACTATTCCAGTTTCAATACACTATATAATTGACAAAGAATCAAAATCTCCTAGCAATCAATGGACTACTAGGAGATTTTTTAAGAAATTCTATATAAGCTATAGAATCAAATACAAATTGTACTAAAAAATTAGATTAATTCATATATAAATTATACTTCTTCATCTTCTTTACGACGACGGCCTGCAAGACTAAGTCCAAGTACTGCACTTGCTGCAGCTGCTACCATAGTTACTGTAGAGTCTGCTGTACCTGTGTTTGGAAGTTGTCGATCTTTATTTATTGTAGTTTCAGATATTGAAGTTCTATCTGGCATTTCATTAGCACTACGGTCATAAGCGGGTTTAGCTGGTGTTTCTTCTGAAATACCGTTCACACTTCCTATATGGGCTGGAACTTCTGCAGTTGGTGGAATAATAACATTGCCTTCACCATCTGTACTACTTGTGCCGACTGA